>CAZPZL010000327.1:0-3578 GCA_964590925.1 uncultured Granulicella sp. | reverse complement strand
GCTGGTTGCCTCGTCCAGAATCAGAATGCGCGGGTCGGCCAGAATGGCGCGCGCAATCGAGATGCGCTGGCGCTGCCCGCCAGAGAGCTTGATCCCGCGTTCACCGACAATCGTCTCGTAGGCGTCCGGAAAGCTCTGGGCAAACTCATCGACGCGCGCGATGCGGCAGGCCTCCGTCCACTGCGCGTCGGTGCAGTTGGGTCGCGAGAAGCGAACATTCTCGCGTATCGTCCCGTCGAAGAGGAACGTCTCCTGTAGCACCACGCCGAGTTGCTCACGGTAGCTGCTGAGGCGAATCGTTGCCAGATCGACGCCATCGATCAGAACGCAGCCAGCGGTTGCCGTGTGGAAGCCGCAGATCAAGCTGATGATAGTCGACTTGCCCGAACCGGACGAGCCGACAAGCGCCGTAACCGACCCCGGCTTGGACTCGAACGAGACTCCGTGCAGCACGGGCTTGCCCGCGACGTACTCGAAGCGAACGTCGTCGAAGGCCACCGCGCCGCGAACCACGCCGGTCGGATTGGTGCGTGTGGCCTCGGAGTCCTCTTCGCGCACGGCGAGAATCTCATTGGTTCGATCCAGACCAGCCAGTGCCTCGGTCAACTGTGTGCCGATGGAGACCAACTGCGCGATCGGCGCCATCATAAACGCAAGCAGCATGGTGAACGTAACGTATCCGCCCACGTCGATGCGATGCGTTGCGTTCTCGTGTGCGCCAATGTACATCACCAGTCCGCCGATAACGCCCAGAACCAGCGTCGAGCTGAGCGTCATCAGCGACTGCGCGGTCAGCGAGCTGATGACGTTGTCCAGCAGCCGCTTAACGCCGGCCGCGAAGACACGCGCCTCGCTCGCCTCAGCGTGATAGCCCTTGACCACGCGCACTCCGCCCAGCGATTCGGTCAGCCGTCCCGTCACCTCGGCGTTGATCCGTGCCCGCTCGCGAAAGATCGGACGAATCGTCTTCAACGCGTGACGCAGAATCATGCCGAAGCAGAAGATGATGCAAAAGGTTAACAGAGTCATGCGCGCGTTGATGTGAACCATCAGGAAAAACGCGATGGTGGCCGCTAGAATTCCGCCAACAAAATCTACCAGCCCGGTGCCGACCAGATTGCGCACGCCCTCGACGTCCGACATAATGCGCGCGACCAGCGTACCCGTACGATTCTCGTCGTAGAAGGAGACCGGCAATCGTCCAATGTGCTCCTGCACCTCGGTGCGCAGCTCGGAGATCAACCGCTGGCCTTCTGTAGAGAGCAGTTGCGTCAGCGAGTAAGACGTGATGCCCTGAACAAAAGTCGCCGCCGCAACACTCGCGATGATTCGCGGCAGCAGGTGCATGTTGTGCCCAACCATCACACCGTCGATGAACGGGTGCGCCGACATCGGAAGCACAAAGCTGCACAACTTGTTGACGATCATCAGGCAGAAACTGCCCGCGATCATCCAACGCCGCGGACGGATCAGCGCCCACACCTGCGGCAGAACCTTTCGCAGCGGTGGCTTGGGCTGCTTGGCTGTCAGGTTGGCGGAGACAGCGCGATGCGAACCGCGAGTGGGCCGGTCGCCCGATGGGATTCCGCTATGCAAGCCACTCGCCATGCCTGAGTTGCCGAACGAAGAAGACATATACAAAAAGTGTACGCTGCGGGCTGACCAACTCCGCCGAGGCGAGGTCCCATGAAGGCTACTTCTGGGCCTCAGACTTTCTCGATCGCCGTGCCGCAATGAAGGATCGCACGCACAACACTTCATAGATCGCACAGACGGTAGCCATCGCAGCTTGGTCCTCAACCGCGATGGGATGGGCCAGTGGCGCTCCGTGCGCGCCCACAAATTCGATGATGACCCGAATTGCAGCACCGAGAAAGCCCAGCAGCCCAGTCGTCACTGCGACGTGCATCCATAACATTCTCCGCTGGGCGTCTTCGGTCGTCGCCAGAGCGCCGCAGACGCCCAGCGCAAGGCCGAACCATACCGGGATCAGCGCCGTGGGATGTGCGCTGCCGGTGGCAACAAATCCCCACACCCCAAGAAGAATCAGGACAACTCCAAATCCGATACTCATTCTTGCCATTGTGATAGCTCCAGAAACCAGATGCGCACGGTCAGGCTGCGGCTGCGGATTTTATTGCGGCGAGCACCTCGGCGACGGTCCACTCATTGGTCGGGTACCACGCGCGAATCCTGCCATCCTTGCCGACCAGCACGGTTGACATCGTGTGCGTGAAGAGTCCGCCATCGCTCGGCGTCAGGCCGACGTCGAAGTAATGCGTGATCCGGCCAACCTCCGTAACTGGTGGCACGGAGAAGTCCCAGTGCGCGAACGCCTGCGGGGACTCGCTGCCAACATAACTCTCGCCGTATCGTTTTAGCACGGCGGGCGTGTCAACCTTTGGATCGAAGCTGATGCTGAGCAGATGCGTCTGTGCGTAGAGCGTCGGATCGGAGACCAACACGCGGTCGATCTGGGCAAAGTTCCGGCTCATGCGGATGCAGTAATCGGGCAACGGGCAGCGCGTGTAGACAAAGGTGAGCAGAAGAACGCGTCCCTTGAACTGGCCGAGGTGAATCGCTCGTCCGTCCTGATTGGTGAGCCGGAAGTCCGGCACCAAATCGCCCACCGCCGGAATGTGTGCTTCTACCGGCTTGGTGTCCTGCTGCACGTCGGCGCGCGTCGGCGCAATGACAACGACCTGGTCGAGCAGCATCTCCTCGTCGCCACCAATACCCTGGCGAACCACCAGCGTCGCCGTGATGTGATCGCCCGCGCGCAGCTTGACGGCAACCGAGAAATCCTTCAGCTTGTAGGGCATCGTCATCGCGTCCATGAAGCCGGGAATCGCTTCGCCATCCAGCATGACCATTCCCTTGACCACATCAACGCTGACGACGCGCCCGCGAATCGCGTAGGTCTTCCCATCGCTAGCAACACTCAATGCAGTGCTAGCTGCGCTCGATTGAGTGGCTTGGCTCGACTGCTTGCATCCGGAGACCAGTGATACAAGCAGAATCAGTGCTACGATTGCCTGCAGCGGGTATCGCATGGGTGCGCCCTCCTCGGTTCATCATACCGTCAAACTATATTATGGAATTCTACTTTCGCGGACCGGAATATTGAGGCGGTTCGGGGAATTCGGACAGGGGGATAAGTGGAGGATCTGTTCACGCGCAACCTAAAATGGCTGGGATGAGGAGAGCAGATGAGACGACCACCACGCAGGAACCACACCGCAGTGTTCAAGGCGAAGGTGGCCTTCCACCCCAACGAGCAAGCTCGTCGGGAACCTCGGTTTGGCAGCGATCAAAGGCGAAAAGACCCTGATCGAGTTGGCGCAGGAGTTTGACGTTCACGCCAACTCGGGCCCGGGCGCCAGGCCTTATCGCTGTCGTTTTTGCATTCGGGATGGTGGCGGGTGTGGGTATAGACGGTCAGCAAAATTTCGGAGGCGACTGTACAGTTTTGCCTTGAAATTTTGGCCGGATCTGATAAGCCGTTCATGAAAAATGACTTGTTTATGGTGGAGGCGGCGGGAGTCGAACCCGACATCAGTGTTGAAAACGCTCAACTT
>CAZPZL010000326.1:0-3606 GCA_964590925.1 uncultured Granulicella sp. | reverse complement strand
TCGCGCGGCTCGGCTTGGGAATTACCCGCAACAGGAACCAGACCAGCGCGGCCAGTCCGACAATAGCACTGCCAATGCGCACTGTTGAAGCACCAATTCTATCAGCCCGTACTGATCGAGATTCTACGGCTGACTCATGTTCTGACATGCTGTTTCTCCCCTGCACACAATATGTGCTCACAACTCACTTTCGCAATAAAGTTTAGCCGTAGGTGCAGACCAATGTCACCATGCATATTCAGCAGAGCATTTTCGGTGATGGAGTAGACCGTTGTGATGCCAGCTAGTAGCAGAGTCCTCCGCTTCGCTGCGGAACGGCAACCAAATAGGCCTATATCAAATCCGAAAATGCTCATGATGAAGAGTGGTGCAAGCAGAGTGCGGGGATTCCTCACGGTACGTTTTGCACAGAGTCCGAGTGATAATCCTTTGAGGCACTACAGTAAATGTGAAATGGATTACAGTCCCGCCACTCCCGCCCTTTCAAGACCGGGGCATATTTCAGAGATTGACCAGGTTAAAGAGCGGATAGTGGCAGGTTCTAAGGCGTGACGCTGAGCACATCGGCAGTCTGTAGCGCAACGTATAATTTGACTTGGGTCGTTCTGCGCTCTTGGCGCGCGGGTTCTGCCACACACGTCAGAGAGCTAAATTCTCAATCTGTGCGATCCAACAATTTTGCAACAAAAAAATCAAGAAGAGAAAGAAGTTCAATGTCACTCAGTTCGACAAATAGAATACTGAATCCAGCCTTATTGCAGCGTGTAATGAGCGGCGAAGAGGCCGCAGCGCTGATTAAACCCGGTTCGCAGATCGGCATGAGTGGGTTTACCGGTTCGGGCTACCCGAAGGCCGTGCCGCAGGCGCTGGCCAAGCGCGCCATCGCGGCTCGCGAGCGCGGCGAAACATTCAAGGTGAATCTTTTTACCGGCGCCTCAACCGGACCGGAGCTGGACGCCACGCTGGCCGACGCGGGCGCGGTGGGACTGCGCCTTCCGTACCAGTCGGATAACTCTACGCGCAAGCACATCAACACCGGCGACATTGAGTACATCGACCTCCACCTGAGTCAAGTGGCGCAGTTGGTGGAGTACGGTTTTCTGGGAAAGCTGGACGTAGCTCTGATTGAGGTCACGGCGGTTTTGGAAGACGGGCGCGCGATCCCAAGCACCTCTGTGGGTAATAATCAGACCTGGATCAACTGCGCAGACAAGGTGATTTTAGAGATTAACTCGACCCAGCCGCTGGAGTTGGAGGGGATTCACGACATCTACCACGGGCTGGTGAAGCCGCCCAATCGGCAGCCAATCGAGCTGACAACCGTGGCCCAGCGAATCGGCGAGCCACATCTGCGGATTCCGCCGGAGAAGATCATTGCCATCGTTAATACAGATGCGCCGGACCGCTCCAATCCATTCAAGGCACCGGACGAGGGATCGAACAAGATCGCCGGTCATATTCTGGAGTTCCTCGACTGGGAGGTCAAGAATGGCCGACTTCCGCAGTCGCTGCTACCACTTCAGTCCGGCGTGGGAAACATTGCCAACGCTGTGCTGTATGGGCTGGCCGAGGCTCCGTATGAGAATCTGACTGCCTATACTGAGGTTATCCAGGACGGACTGATCAATCTGATGCGCCTGGGCAAAATGACCTGCGCGTCGGCGACATCTTTCTCACTGAGTCCGCAGTGTGTGGCCGAGCTGATGCCGCAGATCGGTGAGTTCCGCGAGCGAATCGTGCTGAGGGCGCAGGAGATCTCCAACCATCCGGGAATCATTCGCAGGCTGGGCGTCATTGCGATGAACGGTATGATTGAGGCCGACATCTACGGCAACGTCAATTCGAGCCACATCATGGGATCGAGCATCATGAACGGCATTGGCGGATCGGGAGACTTTGCGCGCAATGGCTTTCTGTCGATCTTTATGGCTCCATCGACGGCAAAGAATGGAAGTATCTCGACGATTGTGCCGATGGTCTCGCACATGGACCACAACGAACACGATGTGTCAGTCTTGGTAACCGAACAGGGATTGGCCGACCTGCGCGGCCTGTCGCCGACACAGCGGGCCAAGCTGGTTATCGAAAAATGTTCGCACCCGGACTATCGCGGCGAGCTGTTGAGCTACTACAACCGTTCGGCAGCCACGGCCAAGGGAAAGCACACCCCCCACATCCTGACGGAGAGCCTGAGCTGGCACAGTCGCTTCCTGGAAACCGGAAACATGCACCCTTCGAAATAATTCGGTTGAAAGTTATACAAGATGGGCCTTTCCGCATCGGATGCGGTGAGGCCCATCTTGTATGTACTCGACTGAATTGAGTGGGGAATGATTGAGTATTTTTCTTGCCCAAGGCGTAGGATTCAGCAATATGGTTTCTACTGCGAAGCGCTGGCGTAATAGTTGTTGGGAAGAGGATCGGGAGGCTGGTGATGAAGGTTGCGGTCTTCGGGGCAAGCGGTGGAACGGGAAGGCTATTGGTGGAGCGCTCTCTGGCGGCGGGCTACGAGGTAACGGCACTGTTGCGGCGGCCCGCAGAGTACGCGCTCAGCAAACGAGTGCGCGTGATCGAGGGTAATGCCTTTGACACAGCGGCGGTGCGGCGGACGGTCGAGGGCGCGAACGTAGTGCTGTCGGCTCTGGGGGCGCGGTCAATTCGGCGCGAGGACGTGCTGGAGCGTGCGGTGCCACTGATCGTCACGGCGATGCGCGAGACAGGCGTGCGGCGGATCGTTGCGCTGGGGTCGGCGGGAGCGAAGGCCGACTCGATGAAGTGGCAGGCCGCTTATCGGCGATGGATTGTGCATGGAATTCTGTACCGCACACTGCTGAAGTGGCCGGTGGCATCGCAGGTGGCGCAGTGGAAGATCCTTTCCCAGAGCGGTCTCGACTGGACGATGGTACTGCCGCCAATGTTGACCAACGGTACGGGGCGGGGAAGCTGTCGCGTCGACAGCGAGGCGCTACCGCGTGGTGCTGCTCGCATCGCCCGTGCCGACGTTGCGACATTTATGATGCAGCAGATTGAGAGTCGGGAATGGATCGGTAAGGGCGTATATATTGCCTGGTAACTTTGGAGGCAGGAGAAAACTTGCTTGTTCATCGTCCTGTTCCCAAATTTTGCCCTTGCTGTCTAATCCCCATTGTCATGAATGCTGGTAATGAGGAGCCACGCGGCTGAGATAAAAAAAGCGAAGGAGAGCACCATCGCTACAGAGGCGATGTAAAGCCCGACAACATGACCCAATAGAAGTAAGACAGAACCAATGAGCTGAGCAACGTAACAAGATGTGCCCAGAATGAAGCGACCGATGCTCAGTCCCACCGAGCTTCTGCCTACTTTAGTGGCCCGGATGTATACACGGATGTAAGTAATTGTCGGAATCAGCGAAACTACCAACCATTCAACGCCAATCCATTGATAGCTTTGATCACCAATCAGGGCGAATGCACAGATCATGAAGACTGCCGTGAAGCCCGTCAACGTTGCGATGGCACGATTTTTATGGGTCGCATCACGTGTGATGATCGAAAGATTGATCGACATGGCGATAAACACCAGACCCGCCAGAGCGGCCGCTCCGCCTCCCACCATCAGAAAGAA
>CAZPZL010000325.1:0-3616 GCA_964590925.1 uncultured Granulicella sp. | reverse complement strand
CGTGGCCAGCGTTCCCGCCGCCAGAGCCGATCCCGCATTGAATCCAAACCAGCCTACCCACAGCAGGCAGGCGCCGATAAAGCTGAGCACCACCGAATGCGGCTGCATCGCCTCTCTTGGGTAGCCGATGCGCTTGCCCATATATAGCGCCGTCACAAGAGCAGAGACGCCGGAGGTGACATGCACCACGGTTCCTCCCGCAAAGTCGAGACAGGGAAAGCGTCCGCCAGTTGCGTTCAGGAATCCGCCCACGCCCCAGACCATGTGGGCCATTGGGCTATAGACGATAATTGCCCAGAGAACCGTGAAGAGCAGCATCGCGGAGAACTTCATCCTCTCGGCGAAGGCACCGGAGATCAGCGCCGGAGTGATGATGGCAAACATTAGCTGATAGACCATGAAGGTCTGAAGCGGAATTGTCGGCGCATAGGGATTCGGCGCATCGATTCCCACGCCATGCAGAAAGACATTGTGCAGCCCGCCGATAAACGCGCTCCCGCTACCAAATGCCAACGAGTAGGTGACGACGGCCCAGAGCACTGTGATGACCGCCATCATGGCAAAGCTCTGCATCATAGTGCCCAGCACATTCTTCTTGCGGACTAATCCTCCGTAAAACAAGGCCAGTCCCGGCCCGGTCATCAGCAGCACCAGCGCCGCCGAGATCAGCATCCACGAGTTATCGCCCGCCGTCTGCGCACTGGCAATCGCCGCCGTCTGCGCCGCCACCTGTTTCTCCAGTGCCTCGATACGAGCCGCCTCAGCACCCGGCGCAGAGCCGGATGTAACATCCGGAGCCACCAATATCATCGCTGGCAACGGTGCCTGTGCCACAGCCTTCGGTGCAACCATCAGCGGAAATCCCGCCACCGCCCCAATCGTCAACACAAAGACAGCCTTCATCAACCTAGAACGCATCTGTCCATCACCTGATCAAAAATTTTTCGGACTTTGGCACACTCAGTCCCCTGCTACCGCAGATTGCGGCAGAACGATCTCTTCAGCGCGGCGCACTGCTTGCTTATCCGCCTTGAATACTCTACACAAAATGAATGTAAGCAATCCATTAAATCCAGAGCAAAAGAGGGTACGAATTGCTGCAACTTTAGTTGCTCTGCCCGTAGGTTGCGCCCGCACCGTGCTTGCGGAAGAAGTGGCGATCCAGCAGAGCCTGCGTCACCACATCCACACCCGGCTTCAGCGTCAGCGTGTGATGCGCCATGCGCGCGATGTACTCCAGCACCACGGCATTGTGCGCGGCATCGTGCGCGTCCCGACCCCATACAAACGGAGCGTGCCCGGCCACCAGACACGCTGGCACGGCCAGCGGATCAATTGCAGCCCGGCCAGTCTCCGGTACCGCTGCAAATCGCCGCACAATGGCCACGCCGGTCTCATGTACATAACGTCCGGCGATGGCCTCGTCGGTCAACGGCTCGGTGCATGGAACCGGCCCGTAGAAATAGTCGGCGTGGGTGGTGCCCAGCGCCGGAATTGCCAACCCCGCCTGCGCGAATCCAGTCGCAAACTCCGAGTGCGTATGCACTACCGCGCCAATCTTGGGAAACTCGCGATAAAGCAGCGTGTGCGTATCCAAGTCCGACGAAGGCTTCAGTGCGCCCTCGACCACCTTGCCGTTCAAGTCCGTGACCACCATGTGCTCTGGACGCAGATCATCGTAATCCACCCCTGATGGCTTGATGACCACCAACCCCTCGGAGCGATCAATCCCCGAGGCATTGCCAAAGGTATACAGAACAAGCCCGCGCTTGACCAACTCCAGATTTGCGTCGAGCACCGCCGTGCGAAGTTCTTTAAGTAGCATAAGCAACAGAATAAACCGATTGCGCCTCGCTCGTCGCCAGTTGTCGGATATTAGCTCACGAGACTAGACTTGCGGCATGCGCCATCGTCTGCTTGCTCTCGTCGTTTTCGTCCTCTCCGCCACACTTCCACTACGATCCAACGCGCAAATTGATGCGCCTGCCAGCGCGCCAGTTACATCTGCGCCAGCGACAGGGACTCCGATTGCTGGCGCGCCTAGACAACGTCCGCCTATGGCTGCGATTGGAGTGCCGGTCGCGGGAATGCCCTTTGTCCATGACCCTTCGACCGTCGTTCACTTTCATGGCCGATACTACGTCTACTCGACCGGGCGCGGCATTCCCTTTTACTCCTCGCCGGACGGCGTGACGTGGACGCGCGAAGGCAGCATCTTCGACAAAATCCCCGATGATGTTCACGCCGCAGTGCCCAAAAATGACGGCACTGGCGTCTGGGCACCGGACATCCTCCGAGTCGGCGACCAGTTCTATCTCTACTACGCGGTATCGAGTTGGGGATCATTCCAGTCCGCGATTGGCCTGATGACCAATCCGGTGCTCGATCCCAAGGACCCGGCCTACAAGTGGACCGATCGCGGCGTCGTGGTCAGTTCCGACGGCGTCGAGGACCTTAACGCCATCGATCCCGGTGCCATTCTCGCACCCAACGGCACACTCTGGATCTGCTACGGCTCGTACCACGGCAGTATTCGCGTGACCCAGCTCGATCCCAAAACCGGCCTTGCGCTGGAACCGAAGAAGCTAGGCGCAGCCATCGCCACTGCGCGCGGGTCGGAGGCCTCCGACATCATCTTCCACGACGGATTCTTCTACCTCTTCGTCAACCACGGAAGCTGCTGCAAGGGCAAAGACAGCACCTACAACATCCGCGTGGGTCGCTCGCGCGCCGTCACCGGCCCGTATCTGGACCGCGAAGAAAAGCCGATGGTCGAGGACGGAGGAACGCTCTTTCTCGCCACTCAAGCCTCACAGATTGGTCCGGGACACTTCGGCCGCGTGCTGGATTACGACGAAATGGCCGCAGGCTCCACTCCGCCCGCCGGCCAGCCTGAGCGCTTCAGCCTGCACTACGAGGCCGACTTGACGCGGGGCGGACGATCCGTGCTTGACATCCGTCCGCTGCTCTGGTCGCCCGAAGGTTGGCCCATCGCTGGGAACAACCCTGTCGCTCATGATCCGGTCGCTCAAGATCCCGTCGCGCATGACCCAGCCCAACAGCCTCGCAGCAACTCCGTTCGTCCGTGACAACCGGCGACCATGGATCGTCGCCAACCCATGGCCCCAGCAAAAAGGGACCGGACTGCAATGGAATGCAGTCCGGTCCCTTTTGTTTCTCTTGCTTGGTTGATTATGCGTAGCTGGAGACGCTGTTGGCATTCTTGGCTGCGCGTTCCTTGCCGGTCTGCTCGACATATCCGCTCGATTTCAGTTCGGCCAGCGGCTCGATAGGCAGCTTGCGCGCCTCGCGCCACTCGCGAATGATCGGCCGCACGTCGGTCCAGAAGGCATCGCGGTAGGTCTCCTCGGCGTCCACCAGACTGCACGACTGCTGTAGCTCGGCCAACTTCTCCTGATCGACCAACGCAGCCTTGGCAAACAGCTCCTGCGCGGTGACGACCGACTGAACCATCGCCTCCATCTTTCCCTTCAGGTTGTGGCTCTGGTCGATCATGTAAGCGATATTCTTCACCGCCGGCGAGTTGCTGGAGTGGATCTCGAAGAAGATGCGGAAGAGCTGGTACGGGTCGATCGATCCCAGCGTCAGATCGTCG
>CAZPZL010000324.1:0-3622 GCA_964590925.1 uncultured Granulicella sp. | reverse complement strand
GACGTTTGAAACTCTTACTTGTATCGCATCAATCACCGACTTTCACCACGGGCTGATAATTCCACCAAGCCCTACTGCGTTAGTTCCTTGATCTCGATGTGATACGGTTTTAGCAGGCTTCCGGTCGCATGCTCGACCGCTACCCGCGCAATCTGATAGTTTATCTGCGTCTGGAGTAGGTCCAGATCGGCCTGCGCCATCTTGGTCTGCGCGTCCAGGACGAAGTAGTTGGTCTCCGTGCCGAGTTCGAACTTTCGCTGCTCTGCGGCCAGAGACTTCTGCGCCAAATCGTAGGAGGTCTTGCCAGCTTCCAGCGTTAACTTTGACTCCTCCAACAGTCGCACAGCGTCGTTGACCTGCAAGACAATCTGTTCGCGAGTCTGCTGCGCCGCAAATTGATCGCTATGCCGCGCCACCAGTGCTGATCCCAGATTCGCCTGTGCTGCGCGGTTGCGAATGGGAAGGTTCAGCGTCAGAGTCGCGCCGTAGCCGGGAAACCCGAAGCCAGATAGCTGGTTAAAAGACGAACCGAAACCTCCCTTTGCAATCAGCGCCCCGCTGTTCAGATTGTACTGATTTCCGCCCAGCCCGCTGCTTTGATAAAACCCTGTCAGCTCCAAATCGGGCAGCAGCCGATTGTGTGCCAGACGAATGCTGGTCGCGTCGTTGACCAACGCGTCTTCTGCCGCCTCAATCTCCGGTCGAGCCGCCAGCGCGGTCGCTAGCGCCTCGTCAACCGTCGTCGAGTCCAACTCTCCTGTTGGCTCCGGCTTCTCGGTCAACTCCAGCTCCAGCGCGTGAATAGCTGTGTCTCGATTGGCTCCGATCAGCAGCCGCAGATTGTCCTCGGACTGCTTCAATGTGTACTCGCCTTGAATTTCCTGTAGCTTCCGTGACGCCACCTCCGACTGCGAGCGATAGATATCCAGCGGCGGCAGCGCTCCCAGCTCTAGTGCTCGCTTGTCTCGCAAATAGCTGGCCTCGGCCAGGTGCAGAGATTCCTGCACGACGCGCAGAGTCTCCCGCGCCTCAACCACCGCCCAGTACTGCGTGACCGACTGATAGATCGTGTCGTTTACCTCGGCCTCGAAACTAGCGCGCGACTGCTGCAAGCTGCGGCGCGCAATGACCAACGAAGCGGTATTGGCAAACAATCCGGCATTGCGCATCAGCGGCTGAGTAAACTGAAAGCTCAGAGTCGAATTGAAATATGGGTTGAAATAATTATAGGAACTGTTGGTCGAAGTCTTCGTACTGGAGATGGCACCGACAAAATTTGTCCCTGTCCTAAAGGTCTGCGAGTAGGAGATCTGTCCGATTTGCGTCAGCGTGTTCAGCGCGTTTGAGCCAGACTGCCCCACACCCTGTAACTCGCTGCTCGTCGGCGTCGAATAGCGATTGACGTTGGCAATCGTCTGCACGCTTGGATCAAAGGGCTGGTAGGCTCCTAGCAGGGTGAACTTTCGCGCCTCAATCTGCGTCTCCTCGATGTGAATGTTGCTATTATTCGCCAGTGCCAGTCGCACGACCGCATCCAGACTCAGACTCAACTTGCCATCCTTTGCGTAGTCGCCAAGGTGCTGCGGCCCCTTCAACTTGTCGGCGCGAATCTGGGCCGTCAGTAGCCCGCGATAGCTCTCCGACGATTGCGCTCGCAACAATAGTTCCGACGATCCCGAAGTTATTAGTGCTACGAACAGTGCGACCAGCCCACGAAGTTGATTCATTCGGCCTCTCCAGACTTTGCAAAATATATCCGACAAGTATTGATTCATGGCAATTACCAAACTGTAAGCCATTTCAGCGTTCAATTACTCATGACGAATAGCTTCCACCGGATCGAGTCTCGCAGCCTTAATCGCCGGGTATATTCCGAAGATCAGTCCAACACTGATCGAAACTAGAAACGCCAAGGCTATGGAACTTGCCGTAACGA
This sequence comes from uncultured Granulicella sp., assembly GCA_964590925.1. Lineage (GTDB taxonomy): Bacteria > Acidobacteriota > Terriglobia > Terriglobales > Acidobacteriaceae > Edaphobacter. The sequence continues at coordinate 1,686 of CAZPZL010000324.1, read as the reverse complement.
TCGTAGACCATCCAGCAAGCCATGCAATTAGTCGCGACATCAAAAAGCCAAAGACTACGCCAACACTCCCTCCCACAAAGGAGATTGTCGTAGCTTCCACCACAAACTGACGAATAATATCCGACTGCTTCGCCCCGACTGCCCGTCGCAGACCGATCTCCCGTGTTCGTTCGGAGACGCTAGCCAGCATGATATTCATAATTCCAATACCGCCCACAATTAGCGAAATGGAAGCAATCGCAACCATCACTGCATTAAATAAATTCTCTGTCCGTTTCTGCTCGGCCAACAATTCCGCAGGAACAATCACACTGAAGTCGCTTGCGCCGTGGTGAGACGAGTAGAGAATCGTACGCACCACGCGAGCAGCTTCAGTCATATCGGCCTTGTCATTTAAATTTAAATAAATTCCATCGATCTCATCGCGCACATTGCTGTAACTATCCTCCAGGCGCAGCATGGAAGAATTCAACGGAGCGTAAATCAGATTGTTCGAGTCGACCGATGGGTTAGAGTTCGCTCCTTCGGACGATGCACTTAGTTGTGGACTTGCCACGCCAATCACACGAAACCATTGATCGTTTGCCTTGACATATTGATCGATTGGATTGGTGTCGCCGAACAGACTCCAGCGCGCGGCTACTCCAAGTACGCAGACCGGTGCTCCCCGATCCTCCTCATTCTGATTAAAAAATCGCCCAGCCAGTAGATGTAGCCCCTCGATCTGCTGATATTCCGGACGTACTCCATAAATTGTAGGTGCATCCTGTTGTGCCTGTGGAATCGTCTTAGTTGGCGTCATACTCTTGCGCGGCGTCGAAGCGACAATACTATCCACATCGGCAAGAATACTTCGATAGTCTGCCAGGGTAAGTCCGGGAGAGATCTTCCGCATCTTCTGATGCGCTTGCCACTCGGTTGTCTCCTTCGCCTCAATAATTAAATTATGCACGCCCATCTGCTCGATCAGCGCCATCACCTTCTGCCGGGCACCTGCGCCGATCGATAGCATAGCGACCACTGCCGCCACGCCGAAGATCATTCCCAGCATCGTCAGCAGCGAACGCAGCCCATGTGCCAGTAGATTCTGCAGTCCTAGCCGCGCGTCGCGCGTCCATTGTTGATAGCCGCTCTGCACGCTGTTCGCAATCATGGAGGAGAGCTTTGGCATCAAGGCGTCCTCGCATTCGTCGAATCCGTTGTGCCGCTTGTGCCCACCGAACTTCGCGGCGCGGTCGGATCGACCAAGGCGACCAGCGTGCCTGGACTTAGCCCTTCGATAACGGCCCGACTCTCGCCCTCCGCATCTATCTTTACCGTTCGCTGTTCGTATCCGCCACCATTCTTCACATAGACAAATCGTCTGCCATCCTTCATGAATAAAGCCTGACTGGGAATGTAAATTACATCCCTCTTTTTGTCGCCGATAAATAATATCTGCGCGGTAAATCCCGAATGCAGCTGTGGGGTAGTATCTGTTAGTTGAATCGTAACCCCAACCCCATCTTCCGAGCCGTCGTCAAACATCGTCCGAGTCATGGTGCCCACCGTCTTGACCTTGCCATGAAAGGTCCGCCCACGCATTGCATCGAAGACGATCTCCACTGGCTGTCCCACCGTTACGCTACTGCTGCTGCGCTCACTCAACTTACAGCTCAGTTCCAGCCCCATGGGATCTACAATTTG
>CAZPZL010000323.1:0-3629 GCA_964590925.1 uncultured Granulicella sp. | reverse complement strand
AGGGGGCGAGATTCGGCTCCTGTGCTGGTCGCTGTGTCGTTTCGTCCGGGATCGATTTGTCCGGGAGCAGATAAGTTTTTGCGCTTCGCTGTGAGATGTTGGCGTTTCGCATGGATGTTTAATTGGAAGTAGTCAGTCAATTCTTCCGTACCACGCCGGGCTGAAGAGGGAAGACGGCAGAACCAGGGAGTAACGCAAGCATCATGAACAACACGACAACAATTCCGAGCGGAAAAGATATTCAGCGCAAGTGGTTTGTGCTGGACGCGACGGGCAAGACTTTGGGACGGCTCTCCACGCAGGCAGCCTCGATACTGGCAGGCAAGAACAATGTGCTCTACACGCCGTACATCGATATGGGCGACCACGTCATTGTGGTGAACTGCGAGAAGATCGTGCTGACCGGGCTGAAGGCCAACAAGAAGCTCTATCGCCGCTACACGGGATTTCCTGGCGGATTGCGCGAAGAGTCCTTCATCAAACTGCTGGCGCGTCGGCCGGAGGCCATCGTCGAGCAGTCGATCAAGGGAATGCTGCCGAAGTCGAAGATGGGCCGCCAGATGGCGACCAAGCTGAAGGTCTACAAGGGCGCGCATCATCCGCATCTGGCGCAGCAGCCGGTGGCGCTTGAAGGCAAGGCGTAGAGATTGATCTCCGCAGTGGGCGCGTAGTCCACAGTCACAGCGACAGGGCCTGACGGCCAGAGAAAGTTCTAAGGAGCATCATGGCAGATCTGATTCAGTACTACGGAACCGGGCGACGCAAGTCGGCGATTGCGCGCGTTTTTCTACGTCCCGGCAGCGGCGAGTTTTCGGTCAACAAGAAGGCGTTCGAGGTCTACTTTGTGACCGCACAGCAGCGAGCGGCGGCAAAGCGTTCACTGGGGATTGCCGACATCGGCGAGACATTCGATGTGATTACGACCGTACGCGGCGGCGGCGTAATGGCGCAGGCCGATGCCGTCAAGCTGGGCATCGCGCGGGCACTGATGGAGTTCAACCCCGAGCTGCGCAAGACGCTCAAGGCCGAGGGTCTCGTCACGCGCGACTCGCGCGGCAAGGAACGCAAGAAGTATGGACAGAAGGGCGCACGCGCACGCTTCCAGTTCAGCAAGCGGTAAAGAACAGTTGTGGGTTGTTAGCGTTGAGTTGCGAGCTAACGACTGAGCATCACCCTCCGAAGAGGTTTGATTGGAGGCATGGAGTTCAATCTCCTGGCGCTTGTTTCGTCAAGCAAGGGATAAATCCAGCCACCAGCGGCGGCTCTTGTCGAGCCGCTCGCTGGCAGGCTTTACCAAGGAGCTATTTTGGCAAACATTACGATGAAGGAACTGTTGGAAGCTGGTGTGCATTTTGGCCATCAGACCAAGCGCTGGAACCCGAAGATGAAAGAGTATATCTTCGGCGAGCGCAACGGGATCTACATCATCGACCTACAGAAGACGCTGAAGCTGTTCAAAGAAGCTTCGAAGTTTGTCACCGAACTGACCTCTACGGGCAAGCTGATTCTTTTTGTGGGCACCAAGCGTCAGGCGCAAGACGCCGTGGCCGAAGAGGCAAAGCGCTGCGGAATGCCTTATATCAACTCCCGCTGGCTGGGTGGATTACTCACCAACTGGGTAACAGTCCAGAAGTCAGTGAAGCGGCTGGCCGAGCTGGACGAGATGTCCACCGATGGGCGATACGAATTGCTGACTAAGAAGGAAGTCATCAAGCTGGAGCGCGAGCGCAAGCATCTGGCGATCAACCTGACCGGTATCAAGGCGATGAAGCGGCTGCCGGATGCGCTGTTCATCGTGGACTCGAATAACGAGGCGATTGCGGTTGCAGAGGCTCGCAAGCTGGGGATTCCAGTGGTCGCAGTAGTCGATACAAACTGCGATCCGACGGTTGTGGACTACGTGATTCCAGGCAATGACGACGCACTGCGTGCGATTCGTCTGTTTACGGCTAAGATTGCCGACTCAGCCGCTGAAGGCGTGCAACTGGTCAGCGAGAAGGCGTTCGAGGCTGAGGTTGCCGACGTCGAGCAGGTTGCGGTTGCACCAGAGTATATCGGCGAAGAGGGCGAGGATGGCTTTGAAGCTGCGGTTGGAATCCATGCATCTGCGGGGGTTGCAGAGGCATCGGTTGAGGACGCAGTGGACGACGATAATGTGGATCTGGCAGCGGTGCTGGGCGGCAACATTCGCAAGGCGCCGACAGCGGCCACCGAGATCGACGTCGAGGCCGACGCGCCGAAGATTGCAACCGGCGCCTAAGACTCTGCATTGCTCATCAAGAGAGCGTGGAGTCGGGCGAGAATCCGCTCCACGCTTTTTCTGCGTGGCAATGGCTGGCGTGTGGGTGAGTGATCGCAGCGAAACAATCGAAGCGTAAGATGCAATCGAGACGCTGTTCGAGAACGAGTTTTTTAGGATTAGGAGACAACGAGCAATGACGACGGATGCAGTAGTGAAGATCGATGCAAAGCTGGTAAAGGAGTTGCGCGAGAAGTCTGGCGCACCGATGGGCGACTGTCTGAAGGCGCTACAGGAGGCCAAGGGCGAGATGGAGGCCGCGTTCGTGGTGCTGCGCAAGCGGGGTATGGCGACGGCAGCCAAGAAGGCCAGCCGCACAACCAACGAGGGCGCAGTTGGAACCTACATCCACGCGGGTGGCAAGATCGGAGTCCTGGTCGAGTTGAACTGCGAGTCAGACTTTGTAGCGCGTACTGAGGACTTTCAGGAGCTGCTGCGCGACGTTGCCATGCACATTGCGGCGGCGGACCCCCGCTTCGTTTCCCGCGATGAAGTGACGGCCGAGGACCTCGAACGCGAAAAGGAGATCTATCGCGCGCAAGCTGCGGCGACAGGTAAGCCAGCCAACATCATCGAGAAGATGCTTGATGGCAAACTGGGCAAGTTCTACGAGGAGTTCTGCTTACTGGACCAGCCGTTCATCAAGGACCAGTCGCAGACGATTGCACAGATTGTGGCAACCAAGGTTGCGAAATTGGGCGAGAATATCTCGATCCGGCGCTTCGCGCGCTTCAAGGTCGGCGCAGCGGATTGGACCGTGGCCCAAACCAAGACGGCAACGGAGACTGCGCAGGCATAGACTTTCGTTCAGCGAGGGCATGTGCCAATTCGTGACATTTGGAGCTTCTCTTTACAGTGGTGCTGCACCTGATAAATGCCTTGGATGCTGCGGTATCCCGTCTTCGCTGTCCTACAACCATTTGGTTGAGTCCAGCGCTTGACTTATATATGCGCAGGCAAATCTCTGGATAGGTTGCTTGGGATTGTGGCTCTCTCTGTGCTAGATTCATAGAGGTTAACCGAATGCGGAGAGATGGCCGAGTGGCTGAAGGCGCACGCTTGGAAAGCGTGTATACCGCAAGGTATCCAGGGTTCGAATCCCTGTCTCTCCGCCAGTAAGCCTTCCAAGGACATCCTAAGAAGTCCAGTTCAGAGTAATAATCCACTGAAAACAAACATATTATTGCTTGATAGCATCCATTTAGCTACTATGGAAGCCAGCAACTCGTGCGGGTACATCTGTGGGTACATTCACCGCGAGCTGTGGGTACATTGCCCGGAGGTGGCTTCCATGAAACTGACAGACACCCGGATCAAGCGAATCAAGCCG
>CAZPZL010000322.1:0-3633 GCA_964590925.1 uncultured Granulicella sp. | reverse complement strand
GACGGAAACTTGCCCGTTGAGTGCGTAGGACACGTCGCCGGTCTTGCGGTCAATTCTCCAGATGCGGGTCGCGGCGATCTGGTTGGCAAGGGCCTGTTGCTTTTGTTGGGCCGCAAGGCGTTGTTGCGCAAGGTCGGCCCAGTCTGTGCTGCTGTCATGATCGGGCGGTGGACCGATGTGCATCGCGTTCGCTTCCAGCCTTGCATTGACCCAGTTGGCCTGGCTACCACCGCTGAGATAGGTCGCGTATACGAGCCCCGTTCCAGATGCATTCAATTCGTCTACAAAAATCACAAAAAACTGACTATTGGCACCCATGGGATCGGTTGGCTCAAATGCACCCTGGGTTGTGGGCAAATTGGTTCCAACAGTGCCGGTCAGTATCACCGGCATTTCGAACACGATCCGGTTTTTGGCATTCCCTGGGGTCGCCGCCAGGCTCAAAAGCGATGTCGTGTACAGTTGGGCGACCACTAGCGACCACCGCCCGGAGCTCACAAGGACTCTCTAAAGTTCGGTTTCAGGCGACAATCTGTCACTGTCACGGAATTCCGATGAGGAGCCCACCGCTCATACCGATGGATTGCTGATGGCCTCCGGCGAAGTTGTAGTCGTATGCCGGTTCGAGGAACCAGCCGAAACGGTGCTTGCCGGTCGGCCAGAACATGAAATCGCCCGCAACCTCCCTAGAGATTGTGTTGGTCACTTTGCCATTCTGTCTGAGGTGGACCCATTCGGGACCCACGCCCAGCATGAACTCTGCCTTCCGTGATATGGTCCACGGCTTCTTGAGAAGTAGGTCGGTGTCCCATTCCGTTGACTCCCGCGTGTAAAAGGGCGACACTCCTGCCTCAAGCTCCAGCCAGTTCTCAATCGGTGTCACCTCTGCAGCGAGATTTGGCGCGAAAGTTGCCGCGCCTCCGCTGAGGTTCCAGCTTGTTGATGCGCCAAGCTCAACAATGGCTATAGTGTCTTTGCCCTCAGCGGCCTTTTGAGGTTGCCGCTGGACGCCTTCGAGGGGGTCTGCCCGTGAGCAGGCTGACACAAAAACAGAAGCAGGCGCGCTCCATTCAGTGTGAACATGTCTAGACGCAACCTCAGCAGCATCCGCACCGCTGCCCTTGCCAAACGAGTCTGCCTTCCTTAATAAGAATCGGAATCGCCACCAAAGCGGCAAGCGAATCGAACCACGGGATATGGAAGATTGCATTTACCGCGAGGCCAGCTAACGCGATGAGCGCAAAGTAGGCGCAAGTAGCGGATTGCACTGCATCGGCGGCCAAGGCTGCATTCTTGCTGAGGCGAGCCTCGCGGCGCTTAAGAATGGCCAGGATCGGCATTGCGATCAGCGCGGCAATCGTGATTCCGATACCTGAGCAACTTGTCTCCGGCATCATGCGAAGGGCCAGCGACCCCAGGGCGATTAACCCAACAACAAACGCAAGCACGAAGAGCAAAACAGCGGCGGCACGGCGCGCATTGCGTTCCGAGATCGCCATTTTCGGGATCCATTGCAGGAGCACGACGACGGCTGAAAGAAGCTCGACGAGGCTGTCGGAGCCGAAGGCCATCATCGCCGGACTGCGAGCGGTCACGGCTGCAAATACGGAGACGCCCAGTTCCACTAACATCCACGCAAGAGTGACACTCTGCAACCAGAGCACGGTGGTGCTGGTCTTGAAAGGCCGAGCGAACGCAGGCTGCATTGGCGAAGCACCGAGTTGGATGAGTTCTGACATCGTGCTCAACTCATTTTTTCAGGCTCGTGGAAGGAAGGCAAGGATGCAGATTGACGGGGTGAGACGCGCAGGGGCTGGGTTACGGCTGTGTGACCGCTAGCCAAGATCGGAAACGCCTCGGCGAGGAGTATTGGAGAGAGCCTCTGAACTTAGTCCGAAGCGTTTTCGATCTGGAGGTGAGAAGGAAGCCGCAGGCGTTTGCCGCGGTCGCGGTGATCAGCCTGAGATGTATGGATATTGAATGCCGTTTGGTGATCGATTCAATGCTCCGCGGGGCTGCCGTTGTCGCTGATGATGATGTCGAACAGTGAATAATTTCGTGAATCGTCTGCAATCGGGTCGTTCTGGGATGGGGTCGAACCTGATGATGAAGCTGTTCGGCATGCTGGACACACACTGCAGCGAAGACATGCGTGGAGCAAGCCGGCAGCGCGGATTGGCAGAGGCGATTATGAGGAATCGAAGTGTGCAAGATAGAGTTGTGCAGCGGTGAAGCGCTCGACGACACGCATGGCTTTTCCGCAGCGGGGACAGTGCCAGAGTTCGCAATCAGGTAAGGGCGGAGGCGGAAGCGGTTGGCGGCCTTGGGCGGCGAGCAGTGTGCGGACCAGGGGCAACAGTTGTTTGTGGAAGCGGTTTGACAGCAGGCCGTAATGGCGGATGCGCACGAATCCCCTGGGCAGCACGTGCAGGAAGAAGCGGCGCAAGAACTCTACGGCGTCGAGAGACATGAGACGCTGCTTGCTGCCATGGGCATAGTCGCGCCAGCGGAAACTTACCTGTTGTCCGTTGAAGGCCAGCAGGCGATGGTTGGAGATGTCAGCACAATCGGCGGCGTCCGGCGTTTGGAAGGCTGGCGCACAAGGCTAATTGGATTGTGATCGAAGAGCTCATATCGGGAGGCACGATTGAACAAAACCGACATCAGGTTGCGGATCTTGGCACAACTGCGTTTCGCCAGTTGAAATCGACGAAGCCAGGATTCAACCTCGATTGTCTTTACATTGCAGAGTTCGTAGTTGCCCCACTTCGGAACAATCCAACGCCGCAGATAGACCCCATAGCATTTCTTGGTGGCATAGCTGCGCCAAAGGTTCGTGCTTCCCAATTCGCGTTGCTCAAAATGATTGCAAAGTTGCGCAACTGTCATCGAATCGGAGGCTGTGCTCCGATTCGCCGAGTTCACCTTTGCGATAAGGTTAGCCACTGAACGCCGCGCGGCTTCGCAGTCAGAATAATCTTCAATCGTTCCAATGACTCTTTTGCGACAGATGCGCTTCCCGTCGTAACCCTGCTCAGACCACCGAAAGAGCCAGACATCGGGCCCCCGGCTGCGACCCGTTCTCACCAGACTTCCATTTTGCATGCCATTCTCCTTGCCCGCTGTAGCGGTGCAAGGAGATATTCGCCCGTAAGAAGACACTAGTGCTAGAGGGGCGGTCCGGAATCGAAGTGAAATAGGGCCGTATGCTGCTTTGCGGCGGCAAGGATCGGGGTTCAAGGTGTGGATGGCCGCAGATAGGGAATTCGATTGAATGAATCAAAAGCCGTTAAGCCTTGCCTGCGCGAAGCCGCCCCGGAGATTCACGACATCTTTGAAGCCGCTGCCCTTCAGCGCGCAGGCGGCGAGGTAGCCGCGTTGCCCCTTCTGGCAGTAGATGAGGATTTTGCGATCGCGCGGCAACTCGCCAAGCCGGTCGCGGAGTTCTCCCAACGGAATACTCAAGGCGTTCTTGAGCGATCCATATCTGGCCACTTCGCTAGATTCGCGCACGTCGAGAAGGAATTCTCCGTCTGGCTTCCAATCCTCGGGCGAAATGGTCGCAACATCGCCGCGCACAATGTGATCGGCGACAAAGCCGGCTGTGTTGACCGGGTCGTTTGCCGAGCCGAA
>CAZPZL010000321.1:0-3649 GCA_964590925.1 uncultured Granulicella sp. | reverse complement strand
TGGCATATTCTGGCGGCACTGCGCAACCCGGCGATTGCGTTGCCAGCGGGACTCGGCCTGCCTGCACGCGGTGGCTGGGCGTGGTTCTATCTCTACAACGAACACATCGCACGTTTTCTGCAAAGACGCATTCCACACGACTATGGACAGGTTCCGGTCTGGCTCTTCTGGCTGCTGGCCGCGCTCTGGCTCTTTCCGTGGACGACGTTTCTGCCTGGCGCGATTCGGCAGCACATACGCGATCTGCGCGCGTGTGCAGTGGCAACCGCGCGAGAGCGTGAGGCGGCTCTGACGCTGCTTCTGTGGGCGGGATTGGTGCTGGTATTCTTCACCTTCTCCGCGCGTCAGGAGTACTACTCGCTGCCTGCGATTCCAGCATTCGCTCTGATGGCTGGCGGCTTCCTTGCACGTGCCGACCGCGACGCTTTATCTGCCGCAGCGCGCAGCGCCCGAGCGTGGCATCGATGGCTGCTGGGTCCGCTCTGTTCGCTGGTGGCTGCGGTTGCGCTCTTTTTTGCGATCACCGCGCCACACGCCGATTCGCATACTGACATCTCTACGCTGTTGGCTCAGGGCGGCAACTACAATCTTTCGCTGGGCCATCTCTTCGACCTGACGGGCGCTGCGATGGGACTCTTCCGCGCGCCACTCGCCTTCGTCGGCCTGGGCATGTTTGCCATCGGCCCGCTCGCATACATCGTTCGCCGACGCCACTCATATGTCGCGAATCTTACGATGGCTGCCGCCGGTGTCTGCTTGCTGCTGTGTATGCACGAGGGACTGGTTCGCTTCTATCCCACGATGGGATCCAAGGAGCTGGCGCAGGCCATCGTCGCTGAGCAAAGTACGAGATCCAAGCAGAACGACCTCATTGAGATCGACGGCGAGCTGACTTCGGGATCAACACTTCTCTTCTACACGCGTCAGCCGGCACACTTCGTTAATGGTCGCGTCAACGGCCCCTGGTATGGCAGCTTCTGGCCGGATTCTCCCGCCGTCTTCGACGACGACCGAGCGCTATATCGCAATTGGTCCAGCCCGCGCCGCGTCTTCCTGCTGACGTATAATTCCGCACAACGCACCGCAGACCTCAGCCGTTACGGGACTGTTCATGTCCTCGCCGCCGCCGGAGGCAAGTCCATTCTGACCAATCAGCCCTGAGATTATTTGCGCATCAATTAACAAATACATTGGGAATCGAGGTCTATATTTCTGAAGAGGCCAGCCTCTGGTCCGCGCACACTTGCAGCTTTACTCCGTTCGTCTGCGAACGACCGCCGTCACTCGACGAGTCGCCGTCGACCATTGTGCGCAGTCGTCCCACAACCTCTCCCATTGTTGCGGCCTGCACGTTCAGCTGCTCGGCTGCTGCGGCGCTCTCTTCGGCGCTTGCGGCAGAGCTCTGCGTCACCTGCTCCATCTGCAAGATTGATTTGCTGATTTGCTCGATGCCGCGTGACTGCTCCACGCTGCCCACGTTGATCTCATCGATCAGGTCCTTGATCGTCGCCGATTCGGTGGTGATGGTGCGGATTGCGGCAGCCACCTGATCCACCTTGGCCTTGCCCTCGCGGGTGTTTGTGATTGATTCCTCTATCAGCTCGGTGGTGTCGCTGGCAGCTCCGGCGCAGCGTTGTGCCAGATTGCGCACCTCGTCGGCTACCACGGCAAAACCCAGCCCAGCCTCGCCCGCTCGCGCAGCCTCGACCGCCGCATTCAGCGCCAGGATGTTTGTTTGGAAGGCAATCTCGTCAATTACCTTGATGATCTTTGATATTTTGTGGCTGGATCCGTTAATGCGCTCCATCGCGTCGACCATCTGAGCCAGCGACTGATTGGTTGTCTTCAGCGTTTGCTCTGAGCTGGCCATTTTCTCGGCTGTCATGCGCGAGTTTTCGGTCGTCTGGGTTGAGATGGAGCTGATCTCTGTACTCGCGTTCGATGTATCCTGAAACATCGCCGCGTGCTCGGACGCGCCACTGGCAAGCGACTGGCTGGACGACGCAATTTGGTTGGCCGCCGAGGCAATCTGTACCGAAGCCTCGCTCAATTCCATCACGCTGTGCTGTAGTACTTCGTTGACCCTTCGCACTGTGATCCACGCGACAATGATACTCAACAGGGCGCCAATTATAAACAGAAACACGTAGATAACCGATTCCGACCGGAGCTCGTTCAGCAGCGATTTCGAGCTGCTCTGCTCCATTCCCGCTAAGAGCTTCTCCAGATCGCCAGCGTCCCCAACCATCACTGCGCCCTTCGCGGCCCAGTCCTTTACCTGCGCGTCGTACTCTGGGCCGCTCTTCGTTCCACCCTCCACTAACGCCAGCGTGCTCTGCAAAGTAGCGGAGTACACGTCCAGATCGTCCTTCAACTTTGCCACAGCCGGACGCACCGCACTCAGTTCCTGGTGCTCTGTCACCAGCGTCTGTAGCTCCTGCTGGCGTGCCTGCGCGTTACGAAAGCGCTCCTGACCTTTTTCTAGTGCTCCTGGCTTCTGAATCGTCACGTAGTAGATGAAAAAGATGCGCGCATTCAGCAGCTCGCGTTCGAATGCCGTCGCCACCACAGTGGCCGGAGCCAGCGATGACATATTGCTGTTCTCTGTATGCGCAACATTCTGCATGTTGTACAGCGACAACCCTGCAAGCACCACCATGCCAAGCAGAAGCAGTGCGAAGCCGGATGCAATACGCCGGGCAATGGACCATCCGTTCATGATTCGCATATCGGCAGAGTCCAGCTTCTCCTCAACGCGTCGCACTCTGCGGCACACCCCCTTCGGTACGGAAGTTATTCCTACTGTCTGGCAATAAGACATCAGGACACAGCGCCACATGTCAGCCGATAAAATTGTGCCAAGAGATTACGGCTTGCCCATAGGTTCTGGTGGCGTCTATTATGGCACGCATGTGTGCCACTCGATTCACTCGCCGTCGCCTGATTCAATCCGCCCTGGCCTCTGTTCCCTATGCCGCACTTGCCAGTCGATTCTCTGCAAGCCCTCTGTTCGGCCAAGGCACTCCTGCGCCGATGCACATCACGCCTGGTCCGTTCAAGCCCACCTGGGAGTCGCTGACCGCATGTACCACGCCGCAGTGGTTCCGTGACGCCAAGTTCGGCATCTGGAACCACTGGACCGCGCAGTGCGTCCCCGAACAGGGCGACTGGTATGCGCGCAACATGTACCTGCAGGGCAATCGGATGTACGACCACCACCTGAAGACCTACGGGCATCCCTCGAAGGTCGGCTGGATGGAAATCGACAATCAGTGGAAGGCGGAGAACTGGCAGCCCGAGGAGCTGATGAAGCTCTACGTCGCAGCCGGGGCCAAGTACTTCTTCTCTGCCGCCAATCATCACGACAACTTTGATAACTACAACTCGCGCTTTCACAACTGGAACTCGGTCAAGGTCGGCCCCAAGAAGGACATTATCGGTATCTACGGACGGCTGGCCAAGGAGCACGGCCTGCGCTATGGCGTCACCAATCACAGCTCGCACGCCTGGCACTGGCTGCAGACGGCCTACGACTACGATCCCGAGGGACCGCTGGCCGGCGTCCGCTACGATGCCTACAACCTGACCAAGGCAGACGGCAAGGGGCTGTGGTGGGAGGGGCTCGACCCGCAGGAGCTCTACACAGGAC
>CAZPZL010000320.1:0-3680 GCA_964590925.1 uncultured Granulicella sp. | reverse complement strand
AGCTCGCAGCCGGTTTCGCTATGCGCGAGTCATGGGCATGAAGGAAGACACCGTGCGTAACGTCGGTTTTGCTCGCCTCGCCATCTTTCGCCCTGGCATCATTGTCGGCAACGCCCATACCCCGGCTTGGGTCGGTTGGTTGGGAAGCCTCGTGCCTGGGTCGTTTGGCAACATTGATCAGCAAATTCTAGGTCGCTCAATCGCCGCAGAGATTGCATTGCACAGTCGAGAAACCGGCGAAGTTATCCGCGAAAATGCAGCAATGAAAAAACTCGCTGCGCAGCTCAATAGCGTGTCTTAGGAATTGTTGCGTCGGGTCCAGGCTAAGTGGAACATTCCTGAAGCACGCATAGAGAATTCTGGAATCTTGCCTATCCGACTACTCAACTTCGAGCGCGGCTCTGTCCCAACGAGCGCAGGTGGCAGCAGCATCGTATGTGCTTTGCAGAAATTGGAGCAAGGCTGAGTCAGGGTCCTGCGACTGGCGCATGGATTCGTATGGAAGGATGAATTCGCCGAAGTTCTTGTCGTAGCCGCCTGATGCTGTCGCGATGGAGTAGTTGAGTAGTTAGGCGGTTCAGGGTATCTGCAAATCCGTACCCCAACACATTGACCCCACCGATCTGCCCGCCCGAATCGAATGCAAACGTCAGCGTCTGGGTCGGCGGAGTGGCTACGCCCACATTCACCGAGCCGAAGTTCACCGCCCCGGGCTGAATCTCCTTCACCGCTCCATTGGAAGTATCTGCGACTAAGACATCCCTGATTGCGTCGACCGCCACGCCTTCCGGGTAATTGAATCCGCCCCCCAGCGCAATCACCGTAGAGAAGTAGTTGAACGACTCTACCGTTATAAAATCAGTAGGATCGCCATTCTGCAATCGCCGCATTATTGTGAGCCCAGCGATATTTGCTCGTGCCACGACACTCGACGCTATTGGTGAAATGCTCTAATACATTCAGGAGGAGAGATAAATGCGAAGGCGAAAGTTGGGAGACAATCTCGAAGTATCGGCAATAGGACTTGGCTGCATGGGAATGAGTTTCTCCTACGGACCGCCCAAAGATAAACAGGAAATGATTGCTCTGCTCCGCGCCGCTGTTGAACGCGGTGTCACTTTCTTCGACACAGCCGAGGTCTACGGCCCATTTACCAACGAAGAGCTTCTGGGGGAAGCTCTCTCGCCCCTGCGTGAACAGGTCATCATCGCCACCAAGTTCGGCTTCGACCTCAGCCCCGACCGCGATCCGCGCGGCATGACCGGTTTGCCAGGATTGAACAGCCGCCCGGAACGCATCCGTCAGGTCGCCGAAGAGTCGCTGAAGCGCCTCAAGATCGACGCCATCGATCTTTTCTACCAGCATCGCGTTGACCTCAACGTGCCCATCGAGGATGTAGCTGGTACGGTGAAGCAGCTAATTGCCGAGGGGAAGGTGAGGCACTTCGGCCTTTCGGAAGCGTCCGCCAAGACGATCCGTCGTGCCCACGTTGTACAGCCCATCACCGCACTACAGAGCGAGTATTCGCTCTGGTGGCGCAAGCCCGAAGAGGAGATTCTGCCCACACTCGAAGAGCTTGGCATCGGTCTGGTTCCATACAGTCCGCTGGGCAAGGGCTTCCTTACTGGCAAGATAGATGAAACCACGTTCTTCGACAAGACTGACTTTCGCAACACACTGCCGCGTTTTACCCCCGAGGCACGAAAGGCCAATCAGTCTCTGATCGACCTGCTAGGCAACATTGCAAAACTAAAGAACGCGACGCCAGCCCAGATCGCACTTGCATGGCTGCTGGCGCAGAAGCCGTGGATCGTGCCCATCCCCGGTACAACGAAGCTAGCGCGCATGGAAGAGAACATTGCTGCCACTACGATTGAACTCTCCGCCAGCGATCTGCACGAGATCAACAGTGCCGCACAGAAAATAGATGTGCTTGGCGCTCGCTACCCCCAGCAACTGGAGCAGTTGACTGGACGCTAATCACTCTACCTACTTTTCCAACGGGGCCGCTCCAGCAGCGACCCCGTCTGCTGTGAGATGCTAGTAGTACCTGCCTTGCAGATCCGCTTCCTCTCGCGCTATGTGCAAGACGGGCTTGTCAAGCTACACCCAACCCGGAAGGAAGCCATTCATGTGTGCAGTAAAGAGTCCCGAGACCATTGACTTTCAGCACGATTGGACCAGATTGCATCTGCCCGCGCATGTGATTGAAGTGCTCGCGGCTGCGCCAGCTCTATTTGTTCCCAACTCGCGCGAAGACCTGCTCAACTGGGCTTTGGACCGTCCCGCCGACACGACCGACTGGGCGCACGCTAACCGAGAGGACAAGGGCGAGTACGAGGTGGCCTTCGACGTCCCCGGCGTAGGCCGTGTTGTCGAGGCCATAGTTACCAAGGCGCGCAACGGCATCGCCGTCAACTTCCCCGACACCCGCATACGCCGTCGCGATCCTGATGCCATGGTCATCGGCGACCAGCTTCCCACCGACAAGCCCACCTACCGCGACCGCTTCGGCGAGAGCTTCGACCGCACCCGCCAGCGCACCCTCGATTGGCTCAAGAAACAGGAACTGATCGTGGTCCCGTTTTACGCCGGGCCCGACGACCTTCACTACGGCGCGCTGCTCATCTGTCCGCGCCAAGCCGGCTTTTTTGCCGCCGCCCTCGGCGATCTACAGGGCCTCATCCCCGGCAACCAACTTCCCGCCGACTTCCGCATCAATGGTGGCGTTCTCTTCGTCGCTCCTCCCTTCCGCCACACCGAGTTCGACGGCAAGCAGGTCGTAGTTCACTTCCGAACCGAGACCCATCAGGAGATCTACGCGTATAACCTCTACCCCGGCCCCAGCGCCAAGAAGGGCGTCTACTCCATGCTGCTCGACATCGGCGAGCGCGAGGGCTGGACCACCAATCACTGCGCCGCAGTCGGTGTCGTCACGCCTTACGACAACGAGATCGTCATCATGCACGAGGGCGCCAGCGGCGGCGGTAAGAGCGAGATGACTGAGCACATCCACCGCATGGAAGATGGTCGCCTGCTATTGGGCAAGAACGTCGTCACTGGTGAAGAGCGTACCCTCGTCCTGCCTGAAGCCTGCCACCTCAAACCCATGGCTGACGATATGGCCTGCGCCCATCCCCACTACAACGAGGGCCAGAGCAAGCTCAACATCATGGACGCCGAGAACGGCTGGTTCGTACGCGTCGACCACATCAAGCAGTACGGCACCGACCCCAATCTGGAACGCCTCTGCATCAAGCCTCCGCAGCCGCTCATCTTCCTCAACCACTACATCGTTCCCGGCGGCAACACCCTCAGTTGGGAGCACATCGAGGACGCCCCCGGAAAGCCCTGCACCAACCCTCGCATCATCATTCCCCGAAACCTGATTGAAGGCGTCTCCTCTGGCCCTGTCGCGGTCAACATCCGTAGCTTCGGCGTTCGCTGCCCTCCCACGCACAAGGGAGACCGCCAGTACGGCATCCTTGGCATGTTGCACATCCTCAGCCCCGCCCTCGCGTGGCTGTGGAGACTGGTCGCCCCGCGTGGCCACGCCAACCCCAGCATTCAGGACTCGACAGCAGGAATGCAATCGGAGGGCGTCGGCTCCTATTGGGCCTTCTGCACCGGTCGCCGCGTCGATCAGGCCAATCTCCTCTTGCAACAGATTCTGGAGAACA
>CAZPZL010000319.1:0-3683 GCA_964590925.1 uncultured Granulicella sp. | reverse complement strand
GACAAAATGGAGCAAGTCAATAAACAGTGACGAAGCGGTCATGCCCGCCGTCAGCATAATCCACTTCGGATGCGCCTTGTAGATCGTCTGTGCGGGCCCTATGTCGGCGGAGATCAATCCCCAGCAGAAGATGAGAATCCCCGCTCCCGAGCTTCTCAGGTAGTCAGAGAGGCGCTGGCTGACAGCGTTTGTCCACTGCACGACGTCTGCATATGATGCCTCCGTCGAAGCAGTGCGCCTAGTCATCGCCAACTTGTGTATTGGCATCGTCCGCTAGACCAAACGAGGCGGTTCAGGGCAAGGCAACGGAGGTGGCCCGCCGATCAGAGTGTAAGCGCTGAACATAGAATGACCCCCTTACGTTCTAAGTTGCGTTGATAGTACAAGGCTCTTCGCTGAGTGGCAAGCGCAAATCCAGAGGCTCAATCTTTTCAGCAGAGAAGAAGGCTTCGACGCAGGATAGGACGGCTGCGCCAGTGCGGGCATCGAAGATGGCGCGGCGGAGATGGGCTCCGTTGGGGACGCCGTGGGTGAACCAGGCGGCGAACTGCTTCATCTTGCCGACGGCGTCGCGGTGAGGCTGGTCGCGCGCGATCTGGCCAGAGGCGATGATGGCGGCGGCGCGCGTTGCTTCGGCAGCCTCTTCAAGGGCTATTTCATCAACGAGCATCTGGAAGTAGGTGCGAATCATGCAGTAACGATCCTGATCAGTGGGGTGGTCATAGATGCCGACGCCGGTTACCTCCTTCGACGCCGTATACTGCGCGATCTGGCGAAAGATCCACGGATTCGACGGTGCAGCACGACCAATCATCACGGCGTCGCAGCCGGTGGCGTCGACCATCGCTGCGGCATCCTCGGGGGTGCGTATGTCGCCGTTGCCGATGACGGGGATACGTACGGCGTCCTTCACTGCGGCGATGTACTGCCAACGGGCCTGACCTGTATAGCCGTCCTCGCGGGTGCGGGCATGCAAAGCGACGGCATTGAGGCCGCAATCTTCGGCGAGGCGAGCAAGCTCAACGCAGACGATCTCGCGATCGTTCCAGCCCATGCGAAACTTTACGGTGAAGGGAATCTTTACAGCTGCTCGCACAGCCTTGAAGATCGTCTCGATCAGTGGGAGATCCCGTAGAAGTCCGCTGCCCCCGTTGCAACTAACGACGCGCTTGGCGGGACAACCGAGGTTAAGATCGACGAGGTCGAAGCCAGCGTCCTCGACGATGCGCGCTGATTCTGCGAGTGAATCGGGCTTCGAGCCGAAGAGTTGCGCCGAGATTGGATGCTCGTCGTCGTAATACGTCAGGTAGCGCTTGCGTTTGGATTCGCGCGTACGTGAGAGGCCGTCGGCTGAGGTGAACTCGGTCATGATAAGGCCGCAGCCGGATTGCTGGTTGCTCTGCGTAGCGTCTACGTCGGTGCTGGTTGATTCGGGAGTAAACGCGCTGGCGTTCTTGATAAAGCGGCGGAAGACGGTGTCTGTGACGCCAGCCATTGGCGCGAGAACAGTCGCTGGCGTAATACGAACGTTACCCACGGTGAAGCTGACCGGGACGCGCGAGTGCTCTGGCATCACGTGTTCGGCAGGTGAGTCCCACTTCTTTTGATCGAGGGTGTAGCGCTTTTTCATTCATCTCCAGTTTATCGGTTAAGCAGAAGAGCCTCCGCGCTGGCGGAGGCTCTTCTGCGCGGATTGGATCGACTATTTAGCGGCTGCGGCCTGAGCTTTGCCCGCCTCGGAGTTGGCGACCTTGCGACGGAAACGCTCGACGCGGCCAGCCGTATCGACCAGCTTCTGCTTGCCGGTGAAGAATGGGTGGCAGGCAGCACAGATTTCAACCACGATGTCGCCGGGGTGAGTGGAGCGCGTCTCGAAGGTGTTGCCACAGGCGCACTTCAAATGGATTGTCTCGTACTTGGGGTGGATTCCCTGCTTTGGCATGATTCTCTCTCTTTACTCGAACGCGGTTCGCGTTGTCAGGCGGATTGCTCCGCCCATCGACGAAAACTTTGCCCGGATCTGTTGCCTGTTGGCCACGCGGTTCGCTTGCAACGGTTCGTGGTCACGTCACATCGATTGTCCTGTCGCGTGGCCTACAGAGTCCCGGTCTGTTGGCAGACCTGGGGCACGATGGCACTGAATTGATTTTATCATGCCGCTAGACCTTTACAGCCTGGGCAATCTTTCCTCTTTTGTGCACCGATTTTCACATGAAGCAATTCGAGATGGGGACGGCAGAGAGGTGGGTGGTGCGCGATACTGTGGAGACGAGGTTGAGAGAGATGTCTGAGGTCTGCAATATCTGCGAGGGTTCAGGGCTGCGCGTGGTCGTCGAAGGCGGTCGTCAGGTGGCGCGCGCCTGCGAGTGTCGCGCGGCGCGACGGGCCGAGCGCATGGTCCAGCGGGCGCGAATTCCCAAGCGCTACAAGCACTGCACGCTGGTGGATTTCGACACCGATCACCCGGGAGCACACAAGAGCCTGCGCGCGGCCTCGCTGATGGCGAGACGATTCGTCGAGGGCTACCCAGTCGATACCGACGGCAAGGGACTGCTGCTAACAGGCGACATCGGCGTGGGAAAGACGCACATTGCTGTCGGCCTGCTGAAAGAGCTGATCGTCGAACGCGGCGCTCAAGGACTCTTCTACGACTATCGCGAGTTGCTGAAAGAGGTGCAGAACAGCTATAACCCGACGGTCTCCGCCACCGAGCTGAGCATTCTGCGACCGGTCTTTGAGGCTGAAGTGTTGGTGCTAGACGAGTTAGGCGCGGCCAAGCCCAGCGACTGGGTGTGGGACACCGTCGCCCAAATACTCAACTCGCGCTACAACGAGCGGCGCACAACGATCATTACCACCAACTATCCCAACGAGGTGGGTCTGATGGCAACGGCGGGCGACTCGGCCAAGGCGCAGGCGACGCGGGCGATGCGGGCCGAGACGCTGGGCGACCGCATCGGCGAACGAATGCTCTCTCGGTTGCAGGAGATGTGCGTTGCCGTCGAGATGCGGGGCAAGGATTTTCGCCAAGGCGTGGCCCGCGCCAGCTTTGCATAGACTCGCCTGTTCAACCTTCGCGGATTCTGCCATGCGCGAACTCTACACAGGCGGATGGCGATATACTGGAGGTTGACTATGAAGATGAATTTTGCCGATCTCTCAGATACTTCGCGGAATAACAGCTCTCTTCAAACGGGCGATCTTGCTTCGACACATCCTCTCGATCTTGGTAGCGGCCGCAGGGTGCGCTCGACGACCGTGCTGTCGGTGCGGCGCGGCGACTCGGTGGTGATGGCCGCCGACGGTCAGGTAACACTGGGCGCAAGCGTCATGAAGGCCTCGGCCAAGAAGATTCGACGACTATATCAGGATAAAGTCCTCGCCGGATTCGCCGGATCGACCGCCGACGCCTTCTCTTTGTTTGGACGATTCGAGACCAAGTTGGAGCAGTATGCGGGCAACCTCGGGCGCGCCGCCGTCGAGCTGGCCAAGGACTGGCGCACCGACAAGATGCTGCGCCACCTGGAGGCTCTGCTGATCGTCAGCGACCTGACGGGGACCTACGTCCTCAGCGGCAACGGCGATGTGATCGAGCCGGACGAGGGCATCGTCGCAATTGGCTCGGGCGGAAGCTACGCGCTGGCCTCGGCGCGCGCGCTGATGGAGAATACCGAGCTGAGCGC
>CAZPZL010000318.1:1715-3691 GCA_964590925.1 uncultured Granulicella sp. | reverse complement strand
CTTCGATCGGTGCATGCGTAGATCAGGCAGATCAAACCGCCGATGCGGTGCGCGCTTATCTTGCGTCGTCCGGGATCGCGGGCGCGGTCGCGCACGCGTAGGATGTGAAGATCACCTCGATGTGAACACTCAATTCCCGCTTCGTTCGCGGGCTATAAGTTTCGCGCCGCTCACTTTTAAGCGCTTGCGGCCGTATATTTTCTGCAGGCGCGCCAAAAAATCCGGCCTCTGTCCGGGAGCCGCTGCCTTGACGGGAACGAGTCTTGCAATTACGCGATCACATTTTGTAATTTGAATTACTTCACCCTCGCCGAGAAGAGCTTCAACTTCCCGAAACCGGCAGCGCAGTTCGCTCACAGTCATCCATGTCATGTTCCACTTGTTAGCATCACATGATGCAGCCGTGTCGTCCGTCTGTATGTCTTCGTACCGTCACAGCGCTCGTAGTAAGATATTCCACGAAATAGGTTTACCGGACCTATCGCATCCGATTGTGCCGTTTCTCCGTACTTAATAGAGAACGGAAAGGGAATGAAATTTTGCTGCTTGCGGTCGTTCAACCCTTCCCAGAGGGCAGCCAGCCGGCCGATGCCGAGCTAATGGAGCGTATTCTCCAGCGCGATGCTGGCGCACTCGAGACACTCTACGACCGCTACGGACGCCCCGTTTATTCTCTTGTCTTACGGATCGCTCAGCATCCATCGTCGGCCGAGGAAATTGTGCAGGATGTATTCATGCAGCTCTGGCGCAGCGCCGACCGTTTTCAGATTTCACGCGGTCCTCTTGAGCCCTGGCTGTTCACGATGGCTCGCAATCGCGCTCTCGATTTCCTCAGGCTGAAACGGGAAAAGCAGCGCCGACGGGAAGATTCATCCGATTCGGAAGTCGTGCCATCGATGATCGCGCGGCCCGATCCAGAAGGCGCAATCGACCGATCGCGGCGCGCGGAAAAGGTTCGCTCCCTTATGTCTTCCCTGCCCGACTCGCAGCGCCGCGCGCTTGAGCTGGCGTATTTCGAGGGCATGTCCCACAGCGAAATTGCGGAATCGATGGGCGAAGCGCTCGGCACGGTGAAGAGCTGGATTCGCGGCGGCTTGATGCGGTTGCGCGGCCCTTGGTCACCCGCATCGGTCCTATGGCCTGGGTGCCGTCACTCCGACTACCGCTTCCATTCCGCCACATAATCCCGCAAGTCAAACCCGGTGAGCCATCCGGGCGATGACCCAAGCTGGCAACGCCGATGATAAAAGCCCAGCGGCAGCAACGTGTTTTCCTTCGATGTACGTGTCCGAGGCTTGCGAAACGACGCCCACCAACTCGCCCGCCTGGTTCACAATGGGGCCGCCACTTGTTCCGCCGAGAATTTGGTTTTTTGAATCGTAATCGAAGGTGGAATTGTTTTCGTTGTACTTCGGATGTCATGCACAAGGCTTGGCTGGCCGCCGATGTAGCTGAGTATCCGCTCGGTCCGGCGCCAAACGGCAAACTCCGAAACAGAAAGCTGCGTGGGTAGAATCCACCGAAATTAAAACGATTCGTTGTGCTGGCGGATGAACTCGTTAACGGATGTTAGCCAAGTTTGTGGCGTGGGTAACGATCTTTTCGATAGCTGTCGCGACTTCCCGTATCCCGCTTTCATCCGACAATAGCACATTTTGTGGAATCCAGACAGCGTCGCGGCACACCTGCTCGCAAACCGGGCATTTAGTCTGCGTATAATTGATGCTCTTGTTGGCTAACGGCGCGGTAATCCCATGGGCGGGGCCGAGGTGCGCATTTTGAAAAACACCATTAGCATAAAGCGGCCGATACCATCCCTTTGATGCGGGAACGCCTTCGGCGTTAAGGGCTTCGATGAAACGGTCACGCGTGATCCCCAATTCCTCCTCATCCAAACGAAAAACATACATGTGGTAACTGCGTCGCGTGATGCGTGGCTCAGGGGCGAGAAGACGGATGCCTTTCAATCCCCCAAG
>CAZPZL010000318.1:0-1705 GCA_964590925.1 uncultured Granulicella sp. | reverse complement strand
CCACACCCATGAGGGCATCGATCTCGTCGCCACGGCACTGGCCTGCCGCTTCAATGTCTGATTTTCCAAACGGCTCAATTGTCCTAGAAGAACCGCAGCCTGGAATTCTGTCAACCGCATATTGCTGCCCAGATAATCGTGATCGTACCAAGCCGATCCTTTGCGCCGTCCGCAGTGAGTAAAACTGCGGCAAAGATCGGCTAACGCCTCATCGTCGGTCACCATGATGCCGCCTTCGCCCGCGGTTATATTCTTGGAAACTTGAAAACTAAACGTGCCGCACCGGCCCAGCGTTCCGGCGCCGCGTCCAACCCATTGGCTGCCCCAGGCGTGCGCGGCATCTTCCAACACTTGCAAGCGGTTTCTTCGCGCTAGCGCATTGAGCTTGTCCATGTCTGCGACATATCCGGCAACATGCACTGGGATTACGGCCTTCGTTCGCGGCGTGACTTTTCTTTCTACATCTTGCGGATCAAGACAAAGCGTGTCGGGCCGAATATCCGCGAAAACCGGAATTGCCCCGATAGTAACGACTGCGCTTGCAGTGGCAATGAAAGAGTACGGAGGCACAACCACTTCATCGCTTTCGGTAACACCGAGCCCGCGAAGAGCCATTTCAATGGCGGCGGTGCCGTTGGTACAGGTGACTCCGAAGGCAGCGCCCTGGAATGTGGCGAACTCGGCTTCGAACCTTTTCACGTTCGCCCCAAACCACCACTCACCAGAGTTGAGCGTTTCAACCAGGAGATGACGTTCGGTGTCGTCAAAAGTGGGCCAACTAGGCCAGATCGTTTTAGAGGCAGGTGCTCCGCCTCTCAGTGCCAGTGGTGCGCAATTTTGAGTGATTATATTCATCACGAGTTAATCTTAATCAGGGTTCGCCGTCAGTGTCTTGGATTTTCGAGGCATGGTAAATGGATTTTCGGGCGCTAATTGTCAGCGCCTGAAAACGGCGGCGCCCGGCTCTTTTCAAGCCGGGTGCGCGCGTCAGCCCTTTAAGCAGCCACCGCTAGTCTAGCGCGTCAACTGAAAGAACTGTGAACTGGCTCCGATCGGCAACACGACCTGCTCCATGTCGCCCGCTTGGACCGGGACATCGGTGGACGGAGTCCACCACGCCTGGGTGCCGAGTTGCGCGGTCGATTGCAATTGAAAACCGGGAGTATTTGTCGGCCATGCGACTACAAGGGAACCAGCCGAGTAACTAGCCTGCAGGACTGGATGGTTCGTGCTGATCTGCGTCGCACCAAAATTGGTGTAAATGGCGTCGATGGCGGGAGTATTGACATCAGTCGTGACAGTATTGGCCCCCACGACCATGGTTTCCGGGAGAGTAGGGTCACTGACACTATTGCCAACTTGGACCCACGCGTTGCCGTCTGTACTGCCATAGGTCGTGATGGTGTTCCCAGCACGGCGCACTCTCAGCCAGATATTGGGGAGATTATATCCAGCGGGATAACCAATTGACCAATTTCCCGGGAAGACGGCTGAGTTGCCTCCCGCGCTTGCTCGTTCGTAAGCCGCCCAAAGATTCTGCTCGGCGGCGTAAATGCACACGGCAAAGTGCCTGCTGGCTGGGTCTGTGGAATCGCGGGCGTCCAACGCCATGTTGGAATTTCGGTCCCCGCCGGACACGCTGTCGCACTGCGCGCAAACATCAAAGTCTCCTGTCTTCTGTTGATAGACGAAGTTGAAAGAGTCA
>CAZPZL010000317.1:0-3696 GCA_964590925.1 uncultured Granulicella sp. | reverse complement strand
GTTTGGACCGCGGCCATCGTGCCTTTCCTCCGCTGGTCCTCCGCTGCTCCAGCGGAGCACGAGAAGTCTCGCCCCAATGCCCCAGACAAGAGAGGTTTACGCCGAAACAGGCTCCTAATAATCAACTGTAGGGACTTCAATGCGCTGGGCCGTCGCGGCGGCGCGCCTGCCCGAAGATTCCTCACCAAACGAGGTGCTGGTGCAAAATTGCGGACGGAATCTTGAGAGAATTCCGGCCCTCACACCACTACAGTCGTAAGACAACGTCCTCGTGGACGGCTCAACGCCGTTCACTCGGTGAGGGATCGGTGTCGGAAGCCGATCCCTCGTCGTGAGGCATACCCGGTTCCCGCCAAGCGTCGGGCAAGGGAGTCATTCCAGCTCGTCCTGGCGAATTCGCAACTCGCCTCAACTCGCGGGTTAGTTGATCCAGCTTCGAAGCAGCTGCCTCCGGCGAACTAAAACGCCATAGTGAAGATCTGAAAGAATGGCCGTTATGGTAATCAACCTCGACTTCGCATGAATGTTGGTCGCGCACGGACCGCGTGCTGCAAACAGCATTGACATTTATGCTGTTGTCCGAGTAAACCGGATCAACGTATTTATCTATGACGTAAATGTGAGTGCATGATGTTTCGATGTGCGTTTCCCACTTTGGGCCGCTCGGACCGCTGACGTTTATGCTGTCGTCCGAGTAAACCGGATCAACGTATTCGTCTGCGACGTAATGTGAATGCACGGTTATTCTGCTGCTCATCTGTTTCTCTTGTGATCGGATCGAGCGATGAACTAACGCGGGAATGTTGGTCGTTTCAGGAGGAGCTTCAGGAGTAGTAGTGGGCAGGAGAGTCGTGTTACGATCCAGCTTTGCTGCTCCGTGTTGTGAGAGCCGCCGCGCATTGCCGAATCCGCTTTCCAAATACTAAGGTACGCCACTTAGGGCATAAATCTCCATAAATCAGATAGCGTGGTCCGAAGTGTGGCGTCCTTTCAGGTTCGTTCGTCCCGGTGATCAGTCGCCGGTTCGTTACGTAAACACCCGCAGCTTGTGGTGCGTCCATTGCGCAGGAAATCGCCGCGAACAACAATCTCGACACCGCAATTGCACATACATGGCCAATACAGGTGGTGTTCGCGAATTTCCGGCACCGCATCCAACGGAACTGCGAGACGACCGAACCGCTTGCCGCACAGGTCATATGTTCGGATTCTTGCGGCCCGACGCATCGAAGGATCGGCGCGCAAGCAGCCGCAGCTTTTGGTGCGGCCATCCAGCAGAACTTCATCCCTAATAATTCTGTTGACGCCGCAGTCGCAGACACAAGGCCAGTAAGAGTGGTGTTGGCGGAACTCTGGCTCGGCGTCGAGGGGGATGCTCAGACGACCGAAACGTCTACCGCGCATGGCGTCGCGCATTCGACTACCACGCAAACAGCCGCAACTTTTTGTACGGCCCGTGCGCAGACGGTCACCCTTAATGGTTGTCTTGGCACCGCAGTCGCACACACAAGGCCAATAAAGGCTGCGCTTGCGGATCTCCGGCTTGGCGTCGAGAGGGATGCGCAGACGACCGAAGCGTCTGCCGCAAATGTCCAGCATAGGGCGCGGCACAGACTGATAGAGTGGCCCCAGCCACTCGGAATTCTCAAGCAAAGTGCTGCGTTGCGTGGCCGCCCCCTTGTGTCCCACACTTTCCTCCTGGGTGCAGCAGGCCTGCAAGAGGAAAAACGGTCCTGGAGCGTCCGCTCATCTACCGGCGAAGGACTGAAGGCCCGCGCCACGCAACGCCACGGCCGCGATGGTTTTTCTGCCGCCCAGGAAAGCGGCGAGGTTGGCATGTGACGCCAAACTCCGAAAGTCGATTCCTGCGCCACAGGACCACCCTGCGCGACGCTGGCCGCGGGCGCGGATGCGGTTATAAATGGCGGTGCACCTGTCTGCCGATTGCGCCGGACAAGCTTCACGTCGTGTTGGCGTCGGTCGGCGACGGCAAGGGCGACGGCGGTTAGCACATGCTCATCTTGGCGCGCCCAGGCCGCGATGCACAGCACAGGCGTTTCGTTGAGCGATGATACTAGCGGGTACGCGGGGAGTGGTACGGATGGCAAGGGCATTGATAATCGCGGGCAACTCACTTATTCTTGAGTCATGCTGCGTGGCATCCATGACTTGCGCGGGCGGCGGTTCGGTCGGCTCGTGGTGATGGTGGACGGCGAGCCTGAGGTGCGCAACCGGAATGCGTACTGGCCTTGCGTTTGCGACAGCGGCACGCGCAAGGTGCTGCGCGGTTGCGATTTGCTGCGGGGTGCCATTGTGAGCTGTGGCTGTCAGCGCGCCGATACAGGTGTGCGGCGCAATGCGGCGCGGAAGGGCTGCATGATAGCCCCGCGTGCGACAAAGCGCGACGGTTAGCCTCCCGCAAGAAAGGCGAAGGACGCGATCCGGGCTAAGCGTCGGGGGGGATGATTGGCTTCGTCGTCGAGGATCAGAATGGCGCTTATGTGGACTGGACGCCATCGTTCATATCAAGCAGCTCTTGGCGGTGGGGTCGGCGGGGATCTCCGGCGCCCTTTTGGCGGCTGGAGCAGCAATAACCCAAACACGGCCTGGACGGTAATGTGTTGTGGGCTATGCAAATTCGTGCGTAACCACCGGTCTGTGTGTTCAATACTGGTAAACGTGACGCCGCACTTGGCGCTGGCGTAAGCGAGGACCGCAGACTGCCAGATTGAGAGTGTTGGCCTCGTAATCGAAGCGAGGTGAATTCCTTGCGCCTCCCTTGGAACGAGGTGGAGCGCTCGCGGCGCTGCTCGACGATAATTCTTCACTCTATCGCCTCCTAAGATCACGGCGCTGTTCACGGTGACGGATTCCGATACGAGGATTTCTCGCTGGATCAGGATCGCGCCTGCAAGTTACTGGCATTCATTTCGTTACATCCTGGTGCTTCCTTACAGTCATGGGCGTGAACCGTACCTGCTCGGAGGAAATAGGACGGTCACGCCCATGTGGAGTCAGGGATACCGCTTTTAGTTCTTCCCGACCCAAACCAAAAGTGTCAGCCGTTTTGCGCCAGCGCACTTGATTCCAACAGAATATTGGAATCCGTCCTCGCCCGAAGCACCCCCAATAGCCAATTGAGCTTCAGCCATGGGCGCACCGCACACCTGATTCAACTACAGGCAGGGGGCGCCCATGTATAGGTCGGAGGCATCGCCGCTACTTCTTCCCGACCCGCATTCGACACGAAGTCGCCGAATGCTAAGCAGACTTTCCGTTCTTTTTCGTTGAGAGATGGTGCAAAACGGTGCAGATAATTCTCTGCAAGAATATGCATAAAGCTGCCAATGTTCATTCACGACCGCCTAAACGCCGTAATCCGCCCGCTAGATGGACGGTTTGGCCTCGATCATGGATGCGGTCGCCTTCCGCCCGCCGTGCATCCCCCGCCGCCCGCCGGCGGTCGCGGCGACGGACAGCGGGGGCTGCGCCGGGATGGGCCGCCGGCATCGGGCGGCAGGAAGCCCGTATCGCACCCCAACTCGCGCACGCGGAAATATTGCCCGGCGCAACCGCGCCACGGGCGTGCAGGCTCCGCGCCGGCCCCGCGCCGAACATGGCTGCGAGTGCCCTCCGCGCGGCGCGCATCTCCATGCGCCCGCCGGGCGGTCGCGGCGACGGGCCGCGGGGCGTCTC
>CAZPZL010000316.1:0-3707 GCA_964590925.1 uncultured Granulicella sp. | reverse complement strand
TGACGACCCACCCTTCGGGGAGCACGTATTCGCCCAGTTTGCGGTCGAGGACGAGTTGGTAGCAGCCGGCTTGCGTCATCTGCGGCGCCGAGGTCAACTCGTCGAGAAAGAGAATGCCCTTGCCGTCGTTGGGCAAGAACTTGGGCGGAACCCACTCGGTCTGGTTCGATGCGATGCGCGGTAGGCCGCGCAGATCGACCGGATCGAGTTGCACGGCGCGCACATCGAGGAACTGAACCCCGAGATCGCGTGCCACCTGGGCTACGATCTGCGACTTGCCGACGCCGCACGCGCCCCAGATGTGCAGAGGCACACGTTCGCCGATCAGCGCATGAAGCGCCTCATAGAGCTTGGATGGTTTCATGGATTTGAACCTTTCGGATTTTGGAGAAAAGATTTCGGGAGCCCGCAACCGCAGGCGATTTGCAGTTCAGAACCGACAAGTCGCTGAATATAAATATGATGATGCTCTCATTGATGTCGTTTCATCGGACGATTTGAGTGAACCCCGTCTCGGAGGAGAAATCCGATCTATCTGATTCAGGTAGGCCTGGGGCTGGGGTTTGCAGCCCTCATTGGTAAATGCCTCCTTGGTTGGAATTCTCTGGCCATCACATTTGGTTACTGCAAGATAAGATAGTAGCGTTACCGCAGACCCACCAAGCTCCTTACAGCGGCAGCAAGAAATCTTTTTAGGAGGGCCAGATGGCTGCAATTGACGATGTCATAACTTGGGCGAACACGTTGCCTGCTTGGCTCGGAGATGCCGTCCGGCGACTTCTGCTTGCTGGCGAACAGCCACTCAGTTCCCAAAACTACTCTGAGATACTGGCTCTCGCTAAGGCGGATCTAGGTCTCGCGCCTTGCCCGGACAGTCTGGTTCCCATCCCGCCTGCACCCGGCATGCTCTCCGGCGCGCCAGCAGCAAAGGTGCCGGTCACGCTTCTCTCAATCGATGATGTCCGCAACGTCAATATCATCAAGTCTGGCCAGACGCAACCCTTTGCCGAGAGTGGAATTACAGTCGTGTACGGGAACAACGGCTCTGGAAAGTCCGGCTATGCCAGAATTCTAAAAAGGGCTTGTCAGGCGCATGACAAGGATGAGGCCATCCTGCCGAATGTGTTCGCAACAACGCCAGCTGGCACACCAACTGCGACGTTAAAGGTCAAAAAGGGTGCTACTCCAAGTGATATCACTTGGACTCAAGGAATTGACCCCGATCCGATATTGACCAACATCACTGTTTTCGACGGACGTTGTGCCCGCGTCATAACCGATGCTCGGAACGAAATCAGCTATTTGCCATACGGAACGGAGGTCTTTCAGAAAGCTGCCGACATCGTACTGCGCATCAAAGCAGATTTGCAGGTGGAGATCGGTCAGCTAGTGCCGATTCAAGATTCCGCCATAATTTCTGGTACCTCGTCTGCGGTTTTCCTTGAATCATTGTCAGCGATCACCTCAGATGAAGCGATACAGCAAGCAACTGCCTGGACTCCGCAGGATGATCTGCAACTGCTCGCTAAAGAGGACCTAGCACGTACATCGGACTCCACCAGAGCTACCCAGGAAATTGAACGTCTCGATAAAATCAAGGGTCGCGTCAACGATACGATCACCGCTGTTTCGGGACCTGTCACTGCTTGCGCTCCAATTACCAATGAAGAGATCGCCAACACCTTAGCCGAACTCATTGCAGCCCAGCAGGCGCACGCACTAGCCATCGCCGAACGGCACACGCCAGAACCACTCCCCGGCGTCGCGACCACGAACCAGTGGGAGATTCTCTATGCGGCGGCGAAGCGATATTCCGAGGAGATAGCTTACCCCGGTGAGCCTTTCCCAAAAATAACTGACGCCGCATGCGTGTTGTGTCAGCAACCACTCGGCGCGCAGGCGGTTGCCCGCTTTGCGCGGTTTAAGAGATTCATGGAGGACGCTACCAGCGCAGCACTTGCTGAGAAGCGCGATGCCCTTGGCTCGCTTCGCGAAAAGGTACAGGCTTTGGCCCCGTTGTCTGGCGCGCCGCTCGACTCCATTTGCGGTGAAATTACCACCTTGGACGCTAACGCAGCAGACGCTCTGCGAACTTACTACACCGACCTTGCCACACGAAAAACAGCCATACTGGCTCTCCTCATCGAAGGTGAGGTGTCCATGAACGCCCTGTCACTCGCTCCCTGGCCGGTATCGCCAGAGAAACCACTGCAAGCAGTCGTTGAGACCCTCACCCAAAGAATATCTGAAATCACCAACGCCGCTAAGCCTGAAGAATATGAGAAGCTCACAACGAGCGTCAGTGAACTCAGAACGCGCAAAGCACTAAGTTTGAGAAAGTCCGATATTGAAGAATTCGTCATTAAATCTCGCCGCAACGCAGGCCTCGCTGAGGCCGCCGGCACGCTTCGCACGCAGGAAATCACAAGGCAGGGCACGTCCGTCATTCGCAAAAACCTGACACCTGAACTGGTTTCTGCCCTCAAGTCAGAGCTGATTGCTCTAGGTGCAACGCGCGTTCCGGTATCTATCAAGCCCAGTGGTGTTACTGGCGAGACCGCGCATGAAATGCTGCTTGAGGGCGCCCAGGCACAGGGCAGGGCGCACACTTCGCAAGTTTTGAGTGAAGGAGAAGCGCGAGTGATTGCGATCGCTGGTTTTATGGCAGAGTTGCATGTTGCAGATCATAAGTCCGCCATAATTTTCGACGACCCGGTTTCATCACTCGATCACGTCTTCACTCGAAAGACTGCTGCACGACTTGCGATGGAGGCCCTCACGCGACAGGTTATTATCTTCACGCACAACATAGCATTTTTGATGGAGTTGGAAGATGCGTGCGAGGAGTTAGCAAAAACCGGTACCCCAGTGCCTCTCAAAATTCACACTCTTCGTCGCGCCGGAAAATCTGCTGGCATCACCATGGACGGAGCACCGTGGCATGCCATGAAAGTCAAGC
The DNA here is from genome assembly GCA_964590925.1 of uncultured Granulicella sp. Taxonomy (GTDB): domain Bacteria; phylum Acidobacteriota; class Terriglobia; order Terriglobales; family Acidobacteriaceae; genus Edaphobacter. The sequence goes on along the minus strand of CAZPZL010000316.1, from coordinate 748 downwards.
AAAGAGCGCAATACATTGAGGAATCTCTCCACAAGATAAAGCACCTCTATGACGAGAACATGCCCGAATACAACAAAGAAGCCGCCTATATATATGGGCTCTTGCGCGAAGCATGGGAATCTTGCGTAGAGGAGGAACTTTTCTTCAGCGTCGTATGCCGCTATCGCAACAGCGTGCAGACCCTGAAGCTGATCAACGTCGCAATTGAAGATCCCGATATCCATCACCTCGACCTCAATATGTCGAAGACCAGCACGTGGATGACTGGCCACGACAAATCCAAGGCATTGCATGAAGATCGGCCTACCCCTGATGAGTTGCTTGCGGACATCAACGAATTGAGGGTCTTTGCGAAGAAACTCGCCGGTCGTCGCGTCGAGACTGAGAAGCGGCGCAGGGCACAGCTAGAGCCACAGCTTTTGAAAGCTAAACTGTCGAACTGAACCACTACTGCTACCAGCAGAACGCACACGGCCGCAAGCGCCGATTGCGACCCAGGCACAGAGTGTTTGGCTAGCAATCTTAAGTGTGGCGGCCGTAGATCGGGATGGGTAACGCGAGTCGGCGATTGTTCAGCGATTTGCTACCAATTTCAGGTAGCCGCAAAAGTGCAACTACAAACGGCAATCACGCGGCCTCGTCCAGTTCTTCGCTCTCCTCGGGTTCGCTGGTGAAGCCTTCGTCGCTGGTGGGATCGTCTTCGTCCTCGACAGGCGCGGGAACGTCGAAGAGCGAAGCGGGCTTGGCG
>CAZPZL010000315.1:0-3709 GCA_964590925.1 uncultured Granulicella sp. | reverse complement strand
ACTCGCAGCTCAAATTTGCGTTTTCCAAAGGCGTTATCTATGAGAAAACGCATGAAGTGCGTATTCCGGTGAAGTGGGCACCTGATTCCGGTGATGTGGGCAGTCGTCGGAGCGAAGCGACGCTGGTTGAGTTTTACAGTAGTCAGGTTGCCCACATGCAGTCAAGAAAAGGGTAAATAGATATCCAATAGCATCATTTCGTTTCTCGCTTTTTCGAGGGGCACGATTGTGGATTCCGCTGGATGTGGGCAGGCATTACGTTGGGTCTGGGCAGGCATTCCGGCGATGTGGGCAGGTGTTTCTGTGATGCGGGGCAGTCGGAGACTGCCCCACGGGTTGTGGCGTCAGTGCCTGGTTGGACTCGTCTGCTGCCATTGTTGTTCCATCCGCATCACCTTCGTGCGGAGCGGTTCCCAGTAGCTTTCCGGTATCGCTGACTCGCACACTTCCTCGATGATGTCGGAGAAGTATTGCAGGCTGGTGATTGGCGTTCGGGTTCCGGCGTTGAGCATGGCCACGTACTTACGGGCACATCCCAGCAGGATGGCTCGCGTGATCTGCTCCAGTGAGACGGCTCGTCGATGAAGGCCCGCCGCGATCTTTTCGTCGGCCGCCGAGAAGCTGGCCTGGACGCAGGCCGAGGCCAGGAACAGGCCGCGTACCTTCCGGACGAACTCCGTCTCTGGCTCAGGTGCGCAACTGGCTGTCTGTTGCCTCTGGTAAGGCCAGAAGCGGTCGCGGATTTCGACCACAAGCTGTGAGCCGCCGTTTCTGACCACGTGGCAGACAGCGCGCTCCTCCAGTTCATCCAGGTTCATGGCGACCGCTGTTGGCGCTCTTGTCATCGCCCGCGCCAACTCGTCAACCGTTGCACAGAGGCGTCCAGTATGGCGATTGGCCATCAAGCAGGCATGGACGTAGAGCTTGAAGGCGCCATCGGAGAGCAGCGTGAGGGCCTGCGCAAACTCTCGCCCCGCAGCGAACCATCCGGTGGGCTGTTTGAGGATCAACCGAGGAGTGCTCATGAGCGCCCTCCGTTTGACTCCACCGCTTCCTTCTTGTTCTTGCGTATGGACTCGCCGTCCATCGCGATGCGATAGGCGTTGTGGACCAGCCGGTCCAGGATGCTGTCGGCGATGGTTGGATCGCCGATCTGCGCATGCCAACTGTCAACCGGCAACTGACTGGTCAGCACCGTCGAACGCCGGCCATAGCGGTCATCGCAGACCTCCAGGAAGCTGCGACACTCGTCGTCGTTCAACGGAGCCATGGCGAAGTCATCCACCAACAGCACATCGGTGCGCGCGATGCTCTCCAGCAACCTGCCCAGACTGCCATCGGCTCGCGCTTGGGCCAAGTCGCGGAACAGCTTGGCCGCGGACCGGTATAACACGCTGTAGCCATCGCGACAGGCCTTCTGCGCCAGCGCTTGCCCGAGCCACGTCTTGCCGATTCCGGTTGGCCCCGTGAACAGGACATTGAGGTGCTGGATCACCCATTGCGAGTTGGTCAGCCCGCGCACCGTAGCTGCATCCATCTGCCGCGGATAGCGGTAGTTGATGTCTTCTACGCAGGGCTCGGAGGAGAGCTTCGACTTCTTCAAGCGGCGCGTGAGTGCCTGGTTCTCACGCCACGTCCAGTGGCAGTCGACTAGCATCCCGAAGCGGTCTTCGAAGTTCAGGCCGCGAGCCTCAGGCTCTTCGAGTTGCTTTTGATACGCTTCCGCCATGCCCGTCAGGCGCAGCGCGTGGAGCTTGTCCAGAGTGGCTTGGTTTAGCATTGGCCAACCTCCCGACGAGTCTGCTGGGCAGCGTAATATCCAGGGCCGCGAAGGTTCTCATGTGTTACCGGAGAAGGCATCAACAGCAGCTCAGGCAACGGCTGACGGTCCAGGCCGCTTTGCAACATCGACTTCACACTTTGAAAGCGGTATAGCTTCATTCGCACGGCCCGTGTCGAGGCCGCTTCCAACCGCGCAGCGCCATACTTGCGCTCCAGTCGAATCACCCCCAGCGCCGATCGATACCCCATCTCCGGATGCGGCTTGCTGGTCATGATGCTCTCCACCAACCGCGCCGTGAAGGGGCCAACCTTGCCCGCCCATTCGATGATGCGCGTGGGCGTCCACTGCAGATATTCCTGATGCGACTTCGGCCGATGCGCCGCATTCGTGCTCGCGACATGCGCCTTGCTGCTGCGCACATGGCTGGCAACGCGCTTGCCGTGGTGGAAGATCTCCACCGTTCCTTGCGTGCTTCGCGCCTCGACCTCCTTGCCGACCAGTTGATACGGCGTGCTGTAGTAATGCCCGCCCAGCTCGATGTGATAATCCAGATTCACACGCGCCTTCTTCCACTCCGCATACACGAACGGCTGCAGCGGCAACGGATGCAACGCGGGTCGATCGATATTTTGATATAACTCCACACGCGATCCGGCCAGCTTGCGAAATGGCCTCGCATTCAGTTTGTGAACCAACTCCAAGATGGCCTCGTTCAAGTCGGCCAGACTGAAGAACTGGCGCTTGCGCAACGCCGCCAACACCCACCGCTGAACGATCTGAACTCCCACTTCCGCTTTGGCCTTGTCCCTTGGGCGATACGGCCGCGCTGGAAGGATGCCCACGCCATAATGAATCGCCAGATCGCCATACGTGCGATTCAGTTCAGGCTCGTAGTAGCAGGGCTTCTTCACGCCGGATTTCAAGTTGTCCGGGATCACAAGCTGGCTCGTTCCATCGAAGAACGCGAAGGCCCGCACATGCGACTGGATCCAGTCCCACAGGTTCTGCGTCCAGGTGGCTTCGGCGTAGGTGTAGTTGCTGGCGCCCAGCACCGCCACGAACACCTGGGCCTTACGAACTTCACCGCTCTTGGGGTCCGTCACCGGCACCGTCTGCCCGGCGTAGTCCACGAACGTCTTTTCTCCGGCGCGATGTTCCTGCCGCAGAACCACGTCCAGCCGATGATGCCATTCGCGGTAAAGTTCGCAGTACCAACTGTAGGCGTAGCCCAGCGGATGGGCCTGCTTGTACTCTTCCCACAAAAGCTGAAGGGTGACATTCTTCCGGCTCTTCAGTTCCCTGTGAATCGCACCGCAGTCCGGCAAGAAGCGTTGCTCGGGCGATGCGACCGGCAGCGGTGGGTACAAGCGCCGCTCCAGCGCCACGTCATCCAGATCGACCGGCAAGGGCCAACTCAGCCCCGCCGCTTTCAGCCGTTCAAGACACCGCTGGACGGTGCTTCTGCTCACCTTGCAGATCGAGGCGATCTGCCGTGGAACAAGGTGCGATTCAAAGTGGAGGCGTAGAATTTCGCGTGCGTTTCTCATTGGTAACCGACTTTCGGGCAACATGTTCTCCTTCGACTACAGGAAAACACCTGCCTTGGATTACCAACGTCCCTTGCTCCGGCTCAACCCCACAAACACCGTTCCGTTTCATGTGGGCACCGATTACGTTCGATGTGGGCAGCGATTACGCCATGTGGGCACCGATTACGGTAAAACAACAAATGCTGCCCACATCACACCGGAATCGGTGCCCACATCAAACAGAAACAGGTGCCCACATCGAATGGAATCACCTGCCCACATCGACCGGAATACGCAATTCCGGCCATCTCCCGATGGAACGTCTGGTCAGCGTCTGGTGTACGGCTGGCGATGATCTCCGCTTCGCGGGCTGGCGTAGGATGCTCGACACGCACGT
>CAZPZL010000314.1:0-3748 GCA_964590925.1 uncultured Granulicella sp. | reverse complement strand
AACGACACGTTATCCGGCTTGTGAGCCCAGTCTGTGAGAACCGCATATTGGGCCATGGCATTCGCGTGTTCGCCACAGCCGAAGACCGCGTCTCCAATCGAGACGCCGGAAACGCCTGCACCGATCTCGTCTACTACACCCGACGCCTCGACACCGAGACCCGAGGGAAATGTGGTTTCCTCGAAGTCGCGGTATTGTCCGGCGAGACGTTTCCAGTCGGAGGGATTGACACCGGCGGCCCGGACGGCGATCCGTACCTCGCCCGGACCAGCGTGCGGCTCATCGACCTCGACCACCTGCAAAACCTCGGGGCCGCCATATTCGTTGAACTGAACTGCCTTCATAAGCTTCTCCTTGCGGCCGAAGCCGTCCTCAAAGCGTCACTCCACCAGCAGCCTGAATCAACTGCCCGGTGATCCAGTACGATTCATCCGACGCCAGAAATACCACTATCTTGCCGATGTCGTCCGGCCGTCCAGCTCGTCCCAGCGGCGTGCCCTTCACCGCGGCATCATAGCGCTCGCCTTTCATAAAACCCGCCGCCTCCAGCCCTTCCGTAATCACCAGTCCAGGATTCAGCGCATTCACCCGAATCTGCTTCGGTCCCAACTCCTTCGAAAGCGAGATCGAGAGGTTATTCACCGCAGCCTTCGTTGCCGAGTAGACCGACCCATACGCCGTTGGCATCAACGCCGCCAACGACCCGATATTGATCACCGATCCGCCGTCGCCCATCAGCTTCACGGCCGCCTGTATCGATAACAGCAGCCCCAGCACATTCAGATTGAACATCCGGTAAAACTCGTCCACCGTTACGCTCTCCAGTGGTCCAAATCCGGCCACGCCTGCGTTATTCACCAGCACATCCAGCTTCCCGTACTTTTTCTCAATTTCCGCAAACGTCCGCGTGATCTCCTCAGGCTTCGAGAAGTCGCCTTGAAGAGCCCACGCCCGCCCACCACTTTTCTCAATAGCTTCAACGATCTGGTCCGCGCCCTCGCGGCTGGTCGCATAGTTCACGACCACAGTCGCGCCCTCAGCGCCCAGATTCTTCGCAATGCCAGCTCCAATGCCCTTCGAAGCACCCGTAACCAACGCGATCTTCCCCATGAGCCTGTTCATATCGCCCCCTCTATATGGACTGAGTATATATATACTCAGTCCATATAGTGCGCTTATAATGTTCGTATGTCAACGCCGTCAGACGGACGCTCACGAAGGCGGATAGCCACGCGCCAGGCTATCTCCAACGCCGCCACACTCTTGTTCTTCGAGCGGGGCTTCGATCACGTTACGGTGGACGAGATCGCGACAGCAGCCGACGTGGGACGAATGACTGTGTTCAATCACTTCCCGCGCAAGGAGGATATGTTCTTCGATCGCGACGAGGAGGTCCGTGAGATCCTGCGGGAAGCACTGCGGCAACGCGATCCCCGCGTCAGTCCTATCGATACGTTGCGGCTGCTCGCTCATCGGCTCGCCGAGAAGCAGAGCCCTCTCCTCGAGTTTTCTGCGAGAAGCCAACGCTTCATAGCGACGATCGAGGGCAGCGAGACTCTCAAGGCACGGGCCAGGGAGATACGCGACGAAATTGCGCAAGCCTTAGCGATGGCGCTAGCCGAATGCGTAGCGCGAGAATCTGCCGATCCCGACGCCCATCTGGCGGCCAGTCTACTGCTGGCGACGTGGACCGTGGCTCTTATCCAGGCTCACCAGACTTTTCGGCAAAAGCGAAATACAAAGAAAGCGAAAGCCGCCCTTCTCGCTATCGTTGATAAGGGAACCATCGGCGTAGATGCCGCAATGGCAGGTACACCTTACGCATCGGGATAGGTTGGACTCTCGGAGAGACGCTATCTTCGTAGTACCTGGATCGTCGCACGGGTCTTCAACGTGCGCAAGACCGCCAATGCACCCGCGGACCGTGGCCGAGTGACTCTGGCTGTTTACGTCATCTGGGATCGCAAGCGCCTGATTATCAGTGATTCCGAATCAATTCGCTTATGCACGGAACCGCAAATGAACGATCTTGGCAATCTGCTTTGCCATAGCAGGAGACAGCTTCAGCCGGACCGGTTCGGGCAACTGGTCATAACATCCCTCCAGCAGCGAAAACTCGTCTACAAATTCCACCTTCGGATTCAGAGCCGATACTTGCTTGCCGTCGTCCAATCCCCAACGCATCTCTACGCTCATGCGAGCCTTGGATACAAGCGAGTATTGGCTGAGCCCCTGAATGAGTGATGGAGCCATCGTGTGAAAGAGCATCTCCTGTCCGGGAAAATTCTCGGCGAGGCAGGTGAATATTTTTTTGTGTTCTTCCTCCGTAAAGTACATGAATAGCCCCTCCGCGACAAACAGGACTTGGCCTCTCGCGTACCGTTTGATTTCCGCAATCCAGTCGTCATCCAGAACGGACGCTGCAATCATCCGGTGCCGCCTGCTTTCCGGCTCGTGGAGTTTCTGCCGAAAGGCAATCACCTCAGGTAGGTCCAGTTCAATCCATTCGCACCTGCCGTTATCAAGACGATGGAAGCGCGTATCCAGTCCAGCGCCCAGGTTCACTACCAAACCGTCCGGCGCCTTCTTAAGAAAGCTCCTTACCTGTTCGTCGAAGATCGCAAACCTGTTTTTGAAGAAGGCTGTTCCCACGGACGCCATCCAGTTCTGCGATGCGTCAGCGTCGAACTTGCCCCAGTCGTAAGCGATGGCATCGTGGAATCTCTCGGCAATCTCATCCTTGAAGCCGCTGAACTGGCTTTTGCTTTGCTGGAAACGGTAATGCAGTGGTATGAGCAGCGTCTGAGAGACGCCCTTCAGGTCGTCGGATTGAATCTGTTGCATCGCTTTTTCTCCTGTACGGATGCACGCCAGCCCTACAATCCACACTTCGATTGCATGTTAGGTGCATTACTGTATCTAATCGCAACCATCAGCCGATGTCAATAGGATACAATCAAGTATCTAATAGGTGAACGAGATGAAGAATCATACGGTCGAACGGCGGCGGGGCAAGGCGCTTGAAGATGCGGTGCTGGATGCGGCGTGGAGCGAGTTGGCCGACGGCGGTTACGCGAGCTTCACAATGGAGGCCGTGGCGGCCCGCGCCCACACGAGCCGCCCGGTGCTCTACCGCCGCTGGCCGAAACGTGCCGATCTCGCAGTCGCTGCGATACGGCACATCCTGCATACACACCCTGTACATGCCCCTAACACAGGAAATCTGCGCAGCGACCTGATCGCTTTGCTGCAGCAGTTGTCAAAGAATCGCGCGCCGTTCGCGGCCTCATTTTCTTTGCAAATGAATGAATATTTCTCGGAGACGAACACCAGCCTGGCCGATCTAAGGGCGAGCGTGCTCCAGGGCGATCGCAGCCAGCTCGCTGTCGTGCTTGCGCGAGGAGTGGATCGTGGTGAGATCGATCGAAGCAAGTTGACGCCGCGGATTGCGTCGCTGCTCCCGGATTTGTTGCGGCACGAACTCCTAATGACCTTAAAACCAATTCCCAAAGCCGTCATTGCGGAGTTCGTCGACGACATCTTCCTGCCACTGGTTCGCTCGAAGCCGGCGCGCGGAGAGAAAAAGTAAAGATGCGACCTCACGCTAAAATCGCCAAAGAGCTTGCTACTGCGCACTGTTGCGCCGCGGGGCGCTCCAGATACAGCACTAAGACTTCACGAGACCAACGCAGGGTCGGCCCACACGAACCAGAGTCACGGCTCGTTCCGACCCACTGGACTCTCCTCA
>CAZPZL010000313.1:0-3755 GCA_964590925.1 uncultured Granulicella sp. | reverse complement strand
TGACTGCGCCGCCCCCGCCACCGCCGCCGCCCGCGCCACTGGCTTCGAGCCTCTGCCCGGTCAGCTTCGAGCGCGACGCCAAGCGCCCGACGCGCGTCGACAATGAAGCGAAGGCCTGCCTCGACGACATCGCTCTGAACCTGCAACGCACCGCCGACGCCAAGCTGGCGCTGGTTGGCAACGAGAGCGCCAAGGAGCAGAAGGTGGACGCCAAGTTGGCCAAGCTGAAGCACCACAAAAAGCCAGCGGACGCCGCTCTGCGCGCAGTCAACACCAAGGAGTATCTGGTGATTGACAAGGGTATCGATGCCACACGCATCGCTGTCTACACCGGCACCGACGACGGCAAGACGGTCGCGACCACACTGATTCCGGTGGGTGCAACCAATCCGGTCGCCAGCGACGCCACAGTCGACGAGACTGTCGTCAAGGCTGTGCCTCGACACCCACTCAAGCCAAGGCATCACAGAAAAAAGTAGCGACCAGAGAATCAAGCAATCCGCAAAGGCCGACTGGAGTAACTCCAGTCGGCCTTTGCCTCGTTCAGAGTGGAGACGAGCAGCTTCACTCGATCAAATCAGATACGTCACCAAGCTTGAGGAATTCGCTTAGGCGTGCAGTGTAAAGAGATGATTTGGGTTCAAGCGGTCGCAGGAGGCTGAGGTGTTTCAAACTGCCCCCAAATCTTCCTCTTGCTACGCCTCGTCTTTCAGCGTATGATGATAGTTGTCCTGTGATCCGGCTGTGGGTGCCGACCACTGGCGTCCAATTATTGGGGGTACTACCAATGTTTGGACGCCGTTCTTGCTGACGGAGATTACGGTTTTTACTGTCTGAGTCTTCTTGCTGCCTGTTTGATCGCCAATATTTTCGCTGGCGACAAGATCCAGAGGAATTCGTAATACAGACATCCAGAGAATTGTACGATGCAGGGGAGTACGCAAATCAAGGCGTGCCCCATGGTACCGGCCGTCTTCTCTGGCTTCAACGGCTTAGCTTTAGTGTTGGCCTTGGTTCTGTCACGGCATTGGATCATATACGTTGATTGCAACCATGTAGTTGAAGCACAACCATTGCACCCATCGCGAGCGTGCCGCTTGCAGGTGTAAAGGTACGTAATTAGGATGGCCTGCCATCGTTGTCGGTAACTCAAGACAACATTCCGGTGATATGGCAGTCCCGGTGGCGCGCAGCAAAGGTTTGCCGCGACAGTTTTCTACAGTGGCGAACTGAATGCTGGACGCCACGTATCGATGCAGAACACGATGTTCGAGTACAACTTGATACCGTTTCTACCTACGCTGCAATTCCGGTTTGGTCCGCTCTCCACGGTCTCCACGGAGAGCGGACAGACCTGTCGACGTGGGCATATAACGAGCGTCTCCAACCCGCAATAGGAAGTGGAACATGAGTTCAGAGCAGAATGTGCCCGAAGTGCTGATGCACCAGGCTCCGCCAACACAGTCCGACCAGATGGACGGCCAAATCAATCGCAACGACCCGTCGCAGGCGGAGCAATTCGGCACTTCGCAGAACTCCGCGTACAACACTCAGCACGGTATGGGGCAGTCCAAGAGCAGCCGTCGCCGTCGCCGCAAACGCAAGAGTAGGTCGGCGGACCCGGTTCAGCAGGGCCCCCAAAGCGGCACTCAGAACGGCTCAGGACAGCTTATCGGAGATCTGCAGGCGGGCGAGCAGTCCGATATTGCCAACCAACCGCCACAGAATCCAGCGCAGCAGCTGGCCAGCGCGGCTCCAACCAACAAGCGTTGGAAGAAGAAATTCCGGGATCGGGATCGCGGACGCTCGACGGATAATCCCGGCAATCAGGCCAACGCAGCTGGCAACGGAAGCGGAAACGGCACCGGATTCCGCGACACCAACAGCCATCAGCCCGGCAATGGAGGTAGCTTTAAGCGCAAGGGCAAACAGCAGCGAGGTCCCCGCAGCTTTGTCGGCCCTATGGATCACAGCTACCGCGTGGTCAACGGCAACTTCGCCGACACATCGCCCTCCACTGTGGAGGCATCGGGCAACTACAAGCCCCGCGGAGGCGGCAATTCGCGCGCCTATCTCAGCGACTCGCAGCCCATTGACTATTCCATCGGTCGCCCCATCCCCATCCCTGACGACGCACCCACCAAAATCTACTTTTTCATCGAAGACCTCTTCTTCAACGCCAAGATCACTGAGACAGCGCGCAAGTTGGGTGTCAAGGTCGCTTTCATAAAAAATGAGAAGGAGGCCATCGCCGAACTGACCGGAGCCGCCGAAGAGGATCGTCCGGGCCTCATCGTCTTCGACCTCAACAACGCTGCTGCGAAGCCCATGACGCTGATCCCCAAGCTGAAAGCCAAGTTGAAGAAGAGCACCTCCATCGTCGGCTTTCTCTCCCACCTACAGAACGATCTGCGCGTAAAGGCCGTTGAGGCAGGGTGCGACACCGTCATGCCACGCGCCGCCTTCTCGCAGAACCTCCCCAACCTTCTCCGCCGATACGGTCTGGTCGAGGAGGAAGAGGACAACTTCAACCAGTAAGACAGTAGTGCGAAGTAAATAGCGGCTGAATGAAGCTGTGTAGCATTGGCGACACGACGGAAGGCTTCAAGATGCTCTCGATTCCATTTATGGAATAATATTTTTTCTACTTCCCAAAAAAGGTATTGACTCAGCTTGTCAGACCAGTTATCTTTATACAAGTAGTAAGTTGTTTTGTGTTGATCCGTATACAGGTTAGAGTTGACTTGATAGGCAAGTGATAATTGAGCGGGTCGTTGCGGGAAGAGCTTAGGTTGGAACGCGGCCTACTCCGGATTGCTGAGATCCGATTGCTTAGATGCCGATATTGATTGACAGCAGAGGGGGATCTCTGTGCCACCTCATACTGCCGTTTGTAGACAAGTAGAGTTATCTACAGACCTCAGACCCATTTGGGGAATGGATTTTAAATTTGTACAGTGTCGTTGGCTGATTTCAGACGTCTAATGACTGGTTGGCCTATCGATCCGGGGTTGAATTGATCTACTCGGCACTCTAAGTTGCCGGTGCAGTGAAGGATTAGGTTGAAGGTTTCTGCAATGTGTCGTTTTTCTGCTGTAAGTCCTTTTGATTAAATGGTTTACAGGTTTACGTCTGGGAGATTTGGCTTGGGCTCGTGCAATTGCGTAGCTGAGTCGATCACAGACTTGTTATCCCGCTCTCAGTTGCGAAAAACTGGCTGCAACGAAACGAAAGGAAGATTTATGCGCTCAGATCTTATCTTTGGAGCACTTACCCACGTCACCAACCGTTATGAGCTGTGTCAACTTGCTTCCAAGGCGACGCGAAAGCTGCATAAGCCCAACACTCGAGTGCAGGACACTACTAACGAAGTCTTTGACCGTTTCAAGGACACAGTACCGATGGATGCCTCGGCTGAGTCGGAGGCTGACGGGATAGAGGAGCGCCGCGCGGCGTGAGCCGCGCGGCACTATCGCGGCATCCGTCGCATCGCCACGACTTCCCTCCTGTCGTGACCTGCCTATCTCATGTGGCTTGCCAGTAGGCAAGCACTCTCGTTGTAAGAATGAAAGTTCGTTTTAACAACGCACTGCTGTAAACTTTTCTGTCCGCAAGCGTATAATTCATTTCATCCTCAACTGCTCCGGCGCGGCGCATAAGCCCTCTTTCTTTCATGAAGATTCTGGCTAGCGCTGGCCATCCAAAGATTTCCCTCCTCCGCTGCAAATCCCCCCGAAACTCAGGTAACCATGACT
>CAZPZL010000312.1:0-3805 GCA_964590925.1 uncultured Granulicella sp. | reverse complement strand
CGGCGGGGGCGGTTTCAACGGCTTTGGCGGAGGATTCCGCGGGCAGAACCCCAATGCGTGGCACGGCACTTTTGCCTACACCGGAGCCAACAGCGCGCTCAATGCAGACAGCCGCTCGTTTACGGGAACTCCTATTGTGAAGCCGCAGTCGGACCGCAACACGTTGATCGCCAGTTTCACCGGAACGCCCTACATCCCCGGCTGGATTAAGCCCAACCCTAAGCAGTTCCTCTTTTTTAGTGTGCAAGAAACACGCAACTCCAACCCCTCGACTTCGCAGATCACTGTACCTACGCTGGCTCAGCGCTACGGCGACCTTACGCCTTCAACCGATCTCACCATTCAGTCGAAGCCATTGATTGGTCTGGTCTACGATCCTCTCAATAATGGACAGCAATACAGCAACATCGGCTGCGATCCACATCTGCCTACAGTTGATCCCAATCACACCGCCTGCATCCCTTTCACGGAGATGACCGCCGCCGCTCAGGCACTGTTAAACTACTACCCCCTGCCCAACATCGCTCCCAACACCGGTTCATACGTTAACTATCAACAGAACTTCCCTGGCTCCTCTCACTCCTCGCAGATTTCGGCGCGATATAACCGCAGCTTCGGCGCTACACCGGTGCGTGGACAGCGCGGCGCAGGCGGCGGTCGTGGCACGGGTGGGACTGGAACCAGAACACAGAATCGCAATGCCCCGCCGACGCTGCGTCAGAGCATCGCCGAGAACTTTGCTTACTCGCACTCGGCCAGCGCCAACCAGAGCTTCTCGCCTCTGCTCAATGGTTCGTCTGTGAGCAACGGCTATAGTCTCTCCAGCAGCTACACAGTGGGCTACGGGCGCATTAACAGCACAGCCACGTTAAGCTGGAGTCGCTCGCACAGCAACACTATCAACGAGTTCACCAATGGCTCGGTCAATCCGGCGATTACACCGGTAAACCCTCCATCAGACCTCTCCACCTACGTAGGCTCTCCATCCATCGCAGTCGGCACTCCGCAGGTCTATGCGACTCGCTTCAACTACGGCATTCCAACGATCAGCGTCGGCGGCAAGACTGGCTTCTCTGGACTCAGCGACACCTCACCCAGCGACAGCATCAATCAGACCTATACCTTCACCGACTTCGTCAGTTGGAGCCACAAGAAGCACAACATGCGCTTTGGTCTGGACTTTCACCGCATCCACAATGACTCCAATGGCTCGAACGGCGTCCTCGGTTCCTTCACCTTCTCCGGCTACTCCACCGAATCCCTGGCGCAGCAGACCTGCAACCCGACAACCGATCCCAACCAGTGCAAGTTGGTTCCGGCCTCAGGATCATCTGTCGCCGACTTCCTCATCGGCCTTCCGCAGCAGACCTCCGTCACCGCCGGTCTGAACAAAATCTACATGCGCGGCAACTCCTGGGACTGGTACGCACAGGATGACTGGCGCGCCAAGTCCAACTTAACCATCAGCTATGGACTGCGATGGGAGTACTTCTCGCCATACTCAGAGGAGAACAATCATCTCGTCAATCTGGACATCAGCGATCTGGCTAATATCCACAACGTCTGCCCCATCTCTGCCACCGGATGTCAGGAGCTAGGCAACCAGTCTGGTCTTCCGGCCTCGCTGGTCAAGCCGGACAAGGCAATGTACTCGCCGAGGGTCGCAATCGCATGGTCACCTAAGTACAAGTGGACCAAACTGACCGTCGTCCGCTCCAGCTATGGCATCAACTACAACACCGGACAGTACCAACGCTTTGCCTCGAAGATGTCCTTCCAGCAGCCCTTCGCCGTCACCCAGACCAACACCCTTGACACGGTGAACAGCCAGACGACCTGCGGTCTTCCCTCGCAGGTCGGAGCAATTGTCAACGGCAAACCTGTTACCGCGATGTCGCTCACCAGCGGCTTTGGCTGCTCCACGCAGTCGACGCAAAGCAATTTTGGCGTCAATCCCAACTATCGCCTGGGCATGGTTCAGGTCTACAACCTCGGCATTCAGCGCACGCTGCCGCAGGGTGTCGTGTTGAACATTGACTACACCGGAGCCTATGCCACCAATCAGGACATTGTTCGTGCGCCCAACCGCAACGCACTCGGCGTCCGCGATTCCAACTCTGGCCTGTTCACCTACGAAGACTCACTGGGCTACCAGCGATCAAACGCTCTCGCAGTCAACGTGCGCGAGCGTATGCACAAGGGCGTCTCGCTGGGAGCGACCTATACCTACTCGCACTCGATCGACGACGCCAGCTCGGTCGGCGGCAGTGGTAGCTCCATCGCGCAGGACGATCAGAACCTCGGTGCCGAGGAGAGCAACTCCAGCTTCGACCGTCGCCATTCGTTGTCCGGCAACTTTATTATCGAACCACCCTTCGGCCCCAATCGCGCTTTCTTCAACAAGGGCGGTATCTGGGCTCAGATCCTCGATGGCTACTCTATCTCCGGTAACTTCACCTTCGCCTCCGGCAGCTACGCCACGCCGCAGTACTCTGGAACCACAGCCGAGATCGCCGCCGGCGCTGGCAACTCGCTGCGTCCCAACCGCGTTCCCGGTCAGTCGATCAAAGGTGCAGGCTCGCGCCTCTCTTGGTTCAACACGGCAGCATTCGCCGGAGCCTGTAGCGACACTCCTGTCGGACAGACGCCGTCTCCATACTGTCTGCAACCAGGAAGCTATGGCACGGCCTCGCGCAACTCCATCGAGCTACCTGGTACCGTCTCTCTTAGCGGATCGCTCTCACGCACGGTCAACTTTGGTGGAACGCGCAGCTTCGAGGCACGTATCACCGCAAACAATGCTCTCAACACTGTGCAGTACTCCGGCGTAGACACCAACGTCAACTCTCAAACCTTCGGACAGGTCACCAGCGCCGCTGGAATGCGTTCGTTCAACTACACCGCGCGCTACCGCTTCTAACTATAGGAGCAGTTATTAGTTGTGAGTAAGAATCGGAAGATGATTTAGATCGACTGGCAGGTATTACAAAAGCGCCAACGGTGCGTTCTATACCAGCCCAGGTAAAGGCAAGCACACGCGAACACGGGCCGAAGGCCCGTACTATAGGCCTCAATTATTAATTATGTTTTGGAGGAAGTAATTATGCGGCGAGCGATAGCAGCGATCTTAGTAGCGGGAATGGCAATTTCGCCGACGGGCGCGCCACTGGGGGTCTTGGCGCAGCAGCCGGTAGCCCAGCAACCTCAGGTCGCACAGACGACGGTCAGCACACTCAAGGTCCGCGCCGAGTCCGTCCTGACCAACGTCGTCGTGCGCGACAAGAAGACCGGAGCTGTCATCAAAGGTCTCAAGGAGAGCGACTTCGCCATCAGCGAGGATAAGAAGCCGCAACACATCATCAGCTTCGACTACCAGAATGTGGACGAGGCGGTGCAGTTGGCCGAAGCCTCCACGGTCAGCGGCGCAACGGCGACCAAGAAGAAAACCATCGCCGACTTGATCAACAACGACTTCGCGGCCAAGCCTGATGAGTTGAAGGATCGCCGCCTGATCGTCATGTTCTTCGACCTGAGCAGCATGCAGCCCGAGGACGTCACGCGCGCCGTCGATGCCGCCAAGGATTACATCAATAACCACATGGCTCCGGCCGATCTGGCCGCCTCCGTCAGCCTCGTCTCCAGCCTCAGCATGGATCAGGACTTCACCAACGACAAGTCCGCTCTGTTAGCCGCCGTCAGCAAGTACGACGGCAGCGAAGGTACTGGCTTCGACGCGGGCTCTGAGGGGGGCGACACCGATGGAACCTCCGACGACTCCTCCAGCTTCACCGCCGACGACAGTGAG
>CAZPZL010000311.1:0-3830 GCA_964590925.1 uncultured Granulicella sp. | reverse complement strand
CGGAGTTTATGGAGAAGCACTCCGTCAGCAAGCTCATCGGCTCGCCTCCGGGATACGTCGGCTACGAGGAAGGTGGCCAGTTGACCGAGCGTGTCAAGCGTTCGCCTTACTCCGTCGTACTGCTCGACGAAATCGAGAAGGCGCATCCCGATGTCTTCAACCTGCTGCTGCAGGTCTTCGAGGATGGCCAGCTCACCGACGGCCTGGGCAACACGGTGGACTTCAAGAACACCATTATCGTGATGACATCGAATATCGGTGCAAAGCACCTGCAAAAGCAGCAGGGACTCGGCTTTCAGACATCGGACGAGAACATGATTCTGGACAAGATGGAAGAGTTGGTCAAGGGTGAGGTTAAAAAGACCTTCAACCCGGAATTCCTTAACCGTTTGGACGAGATCATCATCTTCACGTCGTTGTCGAACGCCGACCTAATGCAGATCATGGAACTCTTGGTGCAGCAGCTCAACGCTAACCTCGTCCACAAGTCGATTACGCTGAGCGTGACCGATGATGCGAAGCAGTGGATTTTGGAGAAGACCAGCTCGGAGCGGAACTACGGAGCGCGACCACTGCGGCGCGCGCTGCAACGCTTTATCGAGGACCCGCTGTCGGAGGCGCTGATCGCTGGAGGAATTGTGCAGCGGCCAGCGTTCATCGAGGTCTACATGGAGAACAACCAGCTCTTCTACCGCTCCGTTTCGGCTGATGGCTCGGACGATGGTGAAGAGAAGGCGGCTGGCCTCGCTCTGACGGTCGCATAAAGATCGTTGCGAGTTGGCTGGTTCTATCGATCAAGCATTTGCGATGAACTTGCGAGCTAGGCGGATGGTTATCATCCGCCTAGCATTTGCAGGCAACAATTAGACGTAAATCTATGCAAAACGTATATGGATTAAATGGCGTCGAAGCCCGGTGGGCATACCTGAGTCAATCAGATACCTGGCTCGAATGATTTCGGATCAAGCTAGGTAGGATTGATTGCGAAAGCAATGGGATCGCAATTCAAGAAGAACAGCCTGCTGCATCGTGCAGCTACATTTGACCAGCAACTCCGGCTCCGACCGTGAGAGTGATGGGCGTGGTTTGTACCAAGCTGTTGGGTCCAGTAACGGTGAGCGTAATCGTGTAGGTGCCTATGGGTTGCGGCTCTGTCCGGATGTGGTGGAGGACAACAGGCGCCCGGTCCAACGGCACAGACTTATTCCCTGACAGTTACCGCAACGTCCAACTCTCTGTCGCACGCCACGACGGTCAACCTTACTGTGCAGTAGCGCGACGGCAATTCTGCAGGCCTAATCAGGGGATGCCAGCGACACACGTCTCCAAAAAATCCGTTTAGGATCCCATCGAGAATGCTGGAGGTGGCGACCATTACAAGATCGACTACAGTGTGGTGGGGGAAAAAACAGACGCACCGGACAAAATCGCTTCTATCGCTTTTATTTCAATGATCCTTCATGGTCGGGGCGGTCAGATTCGAACTGACGACCCTCTGCTCCCAAAGCAGATGCGCTACCAGGCTGCGCTACGCCCCGACATCTATGAGTTTACCCTATTCGCGGCTTCCTGAAGAGGCCGCAGAGACCAATCATGCCAGTCGCAAGCAGTATGAGGCTGGAAGGTTCGGGCGTAACATCAGTAGTTGGCGGGGTGATCGTCGTCAGTGGCGTATTGATGATCGGGGGCAGAGCGCCTGTGGGAATTGTTGGGACATAAGGAGAGCTTGGTGTGGCTGGGGTAACATTGGGCGTTATCTGGGAAGTCCCCGGCTGGGGCTGATCCGGAAAGGAAATCTGCGAGGTCTCGACTACCGGCGGCTCAAATTCGGGAGGCACTAGCGAGGGATTCAGGGCAATCAGTGAGTCCGTCCTAGACGGTGTAGGATCCTGGACATCGCAAGTAAAGTTCACTTTTTTGATGGACTCCTCGCGTGTGAGCGGTGCCAGCGAGCGCTGCGCATTGGCTTTTGGCTTCCAGTTGGGATGGGTGACACGCCATTTGGCCCATGCAGTTGCGGTCTCCTTGCTGACATGCTTGTGTAAGGGAACGGTGACATAAGTTCGCACAAATCTCTGGCATGTGGCTGATGCGTCAATGGCGACAATGCCAGCCGTTGTGGGTAGCAGAATCAAAGCAAGTGCGACAGATCTAATACCAAGGCGGGTATCTCTCATAGGGGCCCTTTCCTGTCCAAGCGAATGTAAACAAAATATTTACTACCAATTGGATTATTGGATGATTCATGTAGCACAAAAGTTGCACATGGTTGCAATGGGCTGTATGAATTCGATATGGAGCGGCCCGATATCGGAGTGCCAGAGGATCAACCCGTGGACACGTTTAACAACCCTGCGGCTCGACATCAGAGCAAAATATGCAACAAAGAAATAACGGGATATTTCACAGCGTTCTGGATGACTCCATAGGATGTCGGCCTTCAACAAACGGCGATTGGCGCATAGGTTCCATCACGCGTCGGGCTGCGATGCGCCTATGCTTGGCTATATCGGCATTCCGCGACACTGCCAGGCAGCATGTCTCAATCTGTATCAACGAATCGAATGGCGCCGGGTGGAGCTGACGTTGTTGATCGCCGCCGTATTGAGGCAGGTTAGAATACGAGGGATGGAGAGGGTGTGTTGAGGCGATTCTTTACACTTGTGCTGGGGGCGTTGGCTCTGGTCGTGATGGCGCTGTTGTCTGCGTTCATTGCGATGAGGCTGGCGATTCATGGTCGCGAGGCAGTGGTCCCCCCGCTGACCGGAATGAGCGTGGACGGCGCGACCGCGTTGGCCGAGAGCAAGGGCATCCATCTCAGCTTGGAGAACAGCTTCTACTCGGCTGACGTTCCCGCCGGAAGGGTTCTAGCGCAGGATCCAGCTGCGGGATCGCGGGTGCGCCGGGAGTGGCCGGTACGTATCACGCAGTCGCTGGGGGCGCAGGTGGTCAATATCCCCGATCTAACTGGGCTGGACGAGCGCGCCGCGACAGTGGGGATTCGTCGGGCTTCACTGGAGATGGGAACGGTGGCACATCTAGCGATTGCAGGAGATCCGGATGTGGTTCTGGCTCAAACGCCTCCGGCTAACGCGGGGGACGTCGACGGTCCTCGTATCAGTCTGCTGGTCAGCGACCCGGAGATAGCGCAACCGGCGGCATTTGTGATGCCTTCGCTGATTGGGCTTAACTATATGGTTGCCAACTCGCACACGGCCAGCGCGGGATTGCATTTGGTCGTGTCGACCGAGACAGAGCAGGGAGACGCTGTCGGCGCAGCTCCGATGACCGCAGCGGCGCCGCATGGGGGTGCAATCATAGTGGCGCAGAGCCCGCAGCCCGGACGCCGCGTGCTGAAGGGAGAGACTGTGCACGTGAGTCTGGGCCGCGCTGCCGCGCAGGTGGTTGCAGGATCAGGTGCACAGTAAAGGCCGTACGGTTAAGTTTTTTATTTTGTTGTACAAAGGCATCTTACCCGTGGGCAGGAGGTCGCATTGGTTTATCGCGTTCGGTAATGGCGCTGACCGATCTGGCGCGAGCAAAAGCAGATTCCACCGCTGCGCTGCGGAATGACAACCAAATTGGTTTATTTTGGCGAGAACTCTGGTAACAACCGGCCTTTCAAAGCCCCGCAACAGAAATGCGGATTGACCAAGGCTTGGGGCATTGTTATAGCTGCTGCCTGTTGTGGCAGAAGTTCTCTACCACTGCCACAAAAACTGCCGCAGTCGCCAAAAACACAAGAGGCCAACCGTCTCCGATTAGCCTCTAAATAATTTGTTTTCAGATTGGTGCGGAGGAGGGGACTTGAACCCCTATGCCTTGCGGCG
>CAZPZL010000310.1:0-3832 GCA_964590925.1 uncultured Granulicella sp. | reverse complement strand
CCACGAAGATGCGGTTCCTTCTTGCTGCTCCATCGCCATCGCATTTTTAACACGCGGCAAGGTGTGTGGATGGGCTGGGAACGAAAGCGTGGCAAGCTTCTCGATCTGAATAAACTCCTCGTTGGTGAACAGGACGCATTCCCCATTAAGGCCGGTAATATCGAGGCTCTCGACCGGATCTGTTATGTCCTAACGCTCGATTCCGACACGCAACTTCCTCGCGGCACTGCCGCGCAACTTGTAGGTGCCATCGCACACCCCCTGAACCAGGCTGTCGTTGATCCCGAACTGCGGATTGTCACTGAGGGCTACGGGATCTTGCAACCTCGCGTAGGCGTCACGGTACATTCTGCATCCCGTTCACGCTTGGCGGCCATCTACTCTGGCCAGAGCGGATTCGACATTTACACGCGCGCTGTTTCCGATGCCTATCAGGACCTGTTTGGCGAGGGCAGCTTCACCGGCAAAGGTATCTATGAAGTCGCAGTCTTCCATGCCGTGCTCGAACGCCGCTTCCCGCGCAACGCCCTGCTCAGCCACGACCTCATCGAGGGCGCCTACACGCGTGCGGGACTAGCCACCGATATCGAACTCATCGATGATTACCCATCGCACTACAGTGCCTATACCCGCCGCAAGCATCGCTGGGTGCGCGGCGATTGGCAGATCGTGCAGTGGATGTTCCCGCGCGTCCCGGAGGAGTCTGGCCGTTGGGTACCCAACCCCATCTCTGTGATCTCCCGCTGGAAAATCTTCGACAACCTGCGCCGTTCTCTCGTCGAGCCCTTCACCTTCACTCTGTTCGTTGCCGGTTGGCTCGGCCTGCCGGGCGGTCCGCTTTATTGGACCGTTGTTCTGCTCCTCTTGCTCATTTTTCCGGCTTTCGTCGTGCTCGGCTTCGGCCTTGGCGGCGCGCTCGTGAGCGACAAGCAAGGCCGTGTCAGCGAGGCATTCTCCTGCTTTTGGACGGAGTTGCTCGTTGCTCTCCTCAACCTTATATTTCTCCCTCACCAGACACTGCTCTCGCTCGATGCCATCGTCCGCTCTCTCGTCCGGCGGCTCATCACGGGGAAGCGTCTTCTTGAATGGGAGACGGCGGCCCAGACTGAATCCCAATCCTCCAGCCGCACTCCGGTCGACCGTTATCTCGCCCTTATTCCATACGTCGCTTTCGGTTTGTCCATCCTCGTCTACTTCTTTGCGCCGCAAAGGGACGCAATCCTGTTCGCCGCGCCCACCCTCCTGCTCTGGGCCCTTAGCGGTATGGTCACTGTGTGGCTCAACAAACCTCAGCGTGAAGAGCGCCAGCGCCTGGGTCCCGCCGAAGAAGTCTTCCTGCTCGCCCACGCTCTCCGCATCTGGCGCTACTTTCACCAGTTCGGAGGCGAGCGCCACAACCACCTGATCCCTGACAATGTTGAGGAAGATGGGCTCTACGAATCCGCCCGCGTCTCGCCCACAAACCTTGGCCTTCTGCTCAATGCCCGACAGGCCGCGTGCGAACTCGGATTCCTGACCGCGCCCGAATTTGCCGCGCTCACCGGCCGCACTCTTGCAACCATTGCAAGGCTTGAAAAGCACCGCGGCCATCTCTACAACTGGTACAACACCCAATCGCTCGCCCCCCTGCCTCCACTCACCGTTTCCTCTGTCGACAGCGGGAACTTCGTCGCATCCCTCTACACTGTCCGCGCTGGATCACTCGCGCTTGGCCGGCAACCCTTGCTTCCGCGCCAGCTTTTCATAGGTCTACGCACACATTGGCAATTGATTGAGGGACAAAACGACCACCTCGATCCACTCACACATTTCCCTTTACCCGGTCCAGCCGCCACTGTCGCCGAATGGATCGAATGGCTCCCCGCCGCGGATGCCGCACTCTCCGCGACTGCAGTCACTCCCACTGCCGGCCGGGAGCACCCATGGTGGCTCGCGGAAACACAGCGTCGCGTCACCGCCGTCCTCACTCTACTCCACGATTACACACCTTGGCTCCTGCCTGAATACAGGCCGCTCCGCGAGCTACCCGAACTCGATCTCATGCAGCAAGGAGATACGCTCTCTATAGACGCTGTAGCCGCCTTTTCTGAGGCGCTGGATGCGCGCTTGGCCGGAACCTGGATCACACTTGCCAAGAACTCGCCACTGCTCCCGCTTTGCGAGCAACTCCTTGCCTCTCTTCCGGGAACCACGCTGAATCTGCGTGCCCTCGCTACCGCTCTTCGCACCATTGCGCAACGCGCCGAGAGCTTCGCTGAAGAAACGGAATTCGGCTTTCTCGTAGATCCCGGCCGCCGGATGCTCTCTGTCGGCTATGACGTGGCAGCGCAACAGCTCCATCCGGCTTGCTATGACATGCTCGCTTCCGAGGCCCGCATCGCCACATTCCTCTCCGTCGCGCGCGGCGACCTTCCCCAACAGAGTTGGCTGAATCTTGGCCGGAGTCATACGCGCGCTTTCGGCCGCTTCCTGCTTCTCTCCTGGACGGGCACCATGTTCGAATACCTGATGCCGGCGCTATGGATGCGTAGCTATCCCGACACTCTCATCGGACGCACCCTGACCTCCTGCGTCCAGGTGCAGCGCGCCTTCACCCGCTCCCTCAATATCCCTTGGGGCATCTCGGAATCGGGCTTCTCCCGCAAAGATGACGCCGGTCACTACCAATACCGGGCCTTTGGTATACCTCAAACCGCGCGAAAATTCGACGCCATTGCAGGCCCAGCAGTCTCGCCCTACTCCACCTTCCTCGCCCTCAACGTCGATTCGCTCGCGGCGCTCCGTAATCTCCACCGGATGGCTGACGCTGGTTGGGTCGGTGCCTATGGCTTCTACGAGGCCGCTGACTACGCCTGCTCACCCGGAAGCGCTGTCATCGTTCGCGAGTGGATGGCCCACCACCAGGGCATGTCGTTGCTCGCCATACTGAATCTGCTCCACGGTAACATCGTGCAGCGGTGGTTTCACGCCAATCCTCTCGTCCGGTCGACTGAACTGCTGCTCAACGAACTACCCGCTCGCAAAGCCGTTCTAAGAGCTAAGGTGAAGGACTTCGCCCCCATCAGGACCAGCGCACACAAAGCTGTCTGATCGGCCTTCGGACGTGTTACATCTGGCTCAGTAGCCGGACAGTGCAGACTCACATTCACGGAATCAGCGTTATGCTCTTACGGGCACCAACGAGTTCGCCGTCAGCCTTCGCATAGATTGCCTGGTTTTTATAGACATCGAGGTAGTTGCATAGCGCGGCGATTGACGATGCACAGCGCGGTCAATCCAAAGCCCGTGGCGGCAATGCTGGCCTTCCGCCGGCGATCGCGTGCAAATGCCATGCCCCTGGACGCCAGCGCACAGCCAACGGACGCTGCCATCGTTTTCAGCACGTAGCGCCGGTCGATCGTCCTTTCTTCGTCCTGCCGAGTCATCTGGTCCTCTCACTCACTTCGGCAGCAGCTTTCGAGGCAAAATGCCGATTGAAACAAGTGGCTGCGATCTCTTCCAGGCAGGCTCTAACTGTCTCGCCGCAGACAATGCATACTCCTGCAAGATTGTGAGGAGCGGCACAAAGCATGTGCTGTTCTCATTTGACCATTCTTAATCGCGAAGGATGAGAGAATTATTGAGCGAAGCCGATTGCGCAACCGCCGACAAGCCACCTGCCCCATCCCATCGAGAAGGCCACTTGCGCGGTGGGCTGCATGAGTCCCATGATCGCGTTCTTGCCACTCAATGCCGGCTGGTAAACTGCGTGCGGTTCCCAGATTATGTTTTGGAGAGAATTTGTGCCGCGAATGAATTCGAAGCGTTGCCATGCCGGAGGTTTCGTGAATAC
>CAZPZL010000309.1:0-3833 GCA_964590925.1 uncultured Granulicella sp. | reverse complement strand
CGGTCGAGGGCCAGAAGCCCAGATCGCTGGCGGATAGCCCCTTGGTATCGCCGTCGAACTTGCCAATCGCGGTGCCGACCAGAGCGAAGCCGCTCACTACCGTCTCTTCTTTCAAACGAAAGCGATAGGTCGGTCCCACCAGAAACGGGTACTCGGAGATCTGCGGATTGCCAACCAGCGATGCGTACTGATTGTTGTTCTCGACCTTGGCGTTGCCGTAGGCCCCGCGCACCTCGCCGGTCAGCCCCAGCTTCTGGTTGAAATAGTAGGTCGTATTGGCCCAGAAGGTGATCTCGCTGTTCTTCTGTGTGAACTGGCCGGAGCGAAAACGCATGTATCCGCCGCCGCCGCCTACCTCCCAGCTATGCGAGTATGTGTTCTGAATCTTGCGAGCGATGCGCGCCTTGCGATTGGCGTTGGTCTCGCGTCCGCTCTTGCGCGCGTTCTGCGCCTCGCTGGTCGAGGCCGTTAACGCCAGC
The DNA here is from genome assembly GCA_964590925.1 of uncultured Granulicella sp. Lineage (GTDB taxonomy): Bacteria > Acidobacteriota > Terriglobia > Terriglobales > Acidobacteriaceae > Edaphobacter. Next base: position 3,354 of record CAZPZL010000309.1, on the reverse strand, counting down.
ATCAACACAACCGCCAAAGCCTGTATGCTCACAATGAATCGGGACGAAGAGCGAAATCGAAACGACGAACGAAAGATCAACGAGAACTCCTGCGCGCGCCTCCATTCTGGAGGGCGAGGTTGGCGCGACGGGCGATCCGTCACAGCCATCTCTTATTAGAACATCCGCCGCGACTTCTGTGTAACGCGATAGCATCAAACGAGCGGGAGGATTTATATGGCAAACACGCGTAGCGGCAAAAACGGCGGCAACTCAGGCAGCGGTCTGGGCAAACTCTTTATTGGATTCCTGCTGGGCATCGTCGTCGTCATCGGCGCTGCTGCGGCCTACCTGCGCTTCGGCTCGCTCCCCGTCGCTACCGCAGACAAGCCCTTCCCCTTCGAGAAGGCCATCGTCCATATACCGCTTGATGCGCGCATCCATAGCCAGATGCAGACCGCTCCCTTCGGCACCAGTGAAGATGTCTTTGAGGGCGGCGCACGTATCTACCGCGCCCAGTGTGCCTCCTGCCACGGCACGCCGGGCCACGATGTCGCCTTCGCCAAGCAAATGTACCCATCCGCCCCGCAGCTGTGGAAGAAACACGCGCGCAACAACGTCGTCGGCGTCAGCGACGACGAGCCAGGAGAAACCTACTGGAAGGTCTCCAACGGCATCCGCCTCACCGGTATGCCCGCCTACAACCACGTCCTTACCGATACCCAGTTGTGGCAGGTAACGCTGCTACTCAAGAACGCCGACCAGCCTCTCCCCGACCCGGTGCTACACCTTCTCGCCACGCCATAGCTCCCCGCCCCGTTCATCGCACCCTTGTTTAGTGTGATGAGTGGGGCTACTGCCAACTCCTTCCGCGCCTGCCATCTCTTGACCTTGACTTGGTTGTTCGCTTCTTCTGTCGGAGGTATAAATTGGATAGCCCAGCAGTCACAGGAGAACAGACATGAGCATTGCAACTAAACGTGGCGACAGCGGCCAGACCAGCCTCGTTGGCGGGACGCGCGTTTCCAAGGCTGATCTGTGTGTGGAGGCTTACGGCACCATCGACGAGCTAAACTCGTCTCTCGGATTTGCGCGCAGTATTTGCTGCAACAAGGAGATTGCAGGCTGGACCGAAGAGATTCAGCGTACGCTGTTTCGCGTGGGTTCGGCGCTGGCCACTCCTGCCGATAGCAAGAAGCCCGCATCGGTTGTCTCCACCGATGACATCGACATGCTGACCAATCTGGTTCATCGGTTGGAGGCAACCGAGGGCGTTCTCTCCGACTGGTCGCTGCCGGGAGCAGACACCGAATCTGCGGCCTATGAGGTTGCCCGCACGGTCTGCCGACGCGCAGAGCGTGCGGTGATTCGCTTCATCGAAGCAGGTGCTGTGGTGCAGCCTACGATTCTTCCCTATCTCAACCGACTCTCGGACCTGATCTGGCTCTGTGGCCGCATCATCGAGATCAATGCAGGCATCGAGTCTAGTCTTCGCCCGGATAAAAAACGTGGCCCAAAGTGGTCCAGAGCCTGGTAGCGCAAGTAGCGTTGGACTTCAACTATGCCGTATCGACATGAAATATAGATAGCATCTGCTGCCGTTGTATTGCTATTGCTTTACCGTCGTCTGGCAAGGGCCAACGGCCCGTCCTATATTTAGCCTATGGCAAAGCCCTGAGATTGCGCGAGTCGAACTGTACGTCGACTCGCCCTAGCTCGAACGCGCTGCGTTGATCAACGTTGTCGTCACGCAGTAGCCATGCGCCACAACTGCACGCGCCTTTGCTTGCGGCTCCCTATAATGGAGTAAGGCGCTGCGGCGACCCACGGGAAGGCAATCATAATGGCGCAACGCGAAGATCGCAAACGACTCGGCAAGAAGCACCGCGACGCATCCACGCGTCCTAAAAAAGGTCGCGCCCCACGCGTCACACCCACCACCGGAGCGGTAACTGGGAAGGTAGACCCTCGCAAGCGCAAGACGCTCGCCACCAAGAAGGCTGCTGCCGAGAAGAAGAAGCGTACGCCCACCCGCTCGCCAGAGAACGAGTCCCGCAAGACCATTGCACCCAAGCCGCGTGCAACCGACAATATCGTTGGTCGCCAGACGCCGCACTCCACCAATGTCGGTCGCGCCGAGAGCGACTCCGCCACTGAAATCAACGCATGGCGTGAGGCCGAACTTCTCGCCGCCCAGCTCGACATCGCCGTAGACTCGGCATCCTCCATAGCTCTGCCGCTGATCGCTGTCTGCGGTCGCCCTAACGTCGGCAAGTCGACGCTCTTCAATCGCCTCACTGGCTCTCGTCGCTCCATCGTTGGCGACGAACCGGGAATCACTCGTGATCGCATCTACGGCGAGATCGAGTGGATGGGCGCTGAGGCGCGCATCGTCGATACCGGCGGCGTCATCCCCGACGATGCGGATCTCATCCCGGTCGAAATCTTCCGTCAGGCCCAGGTAGCACTCGACGAGGCGCAGGCCATCGTCATGGTCGTCGACGGACGCAGTGAACTGGCCAGCCCCGACCTCGAACTCGCACGCCTGCTGCTGCGCGGCGGCAAGCCCGTTTTCCTCGCCGTCAACAAGATGGATACCGAGGCCCTTCTCCCGCAGGCCGAAAACTTTCGCCGCCTCGGCTTCAAGAACGTCCTCGCCATCTCCGCCGAGCACGGCACTGGCATCGGCGACTTGCTTGATGAGGTCTTCGCCTCCCTGCCCGCGCCCGCCGTCCTCGCGCCCGAGTCCATGCTCACCACCGAAGATGAAATGGCTGAAGATGAAGACGGCCCTGACTTTGCTCCTCCCCTCGGTGCCGAACTTTGGCCATCATCCGACAGCCCTTCTTTGTTGTCATCCCGCAGCAAAGCGGATGGATCTGCTTCTTCATACGACTCCCTCAATCCCAACCGTCCGCGCCGTCTCCGCTCCCACGGCAGCTTTCAGGAGCACGAGACGAAGATCGCCATCATCGGTCGTCCCAACGTTGGCAAGTCGACGCTGCTCAACGCGCTGACTGGCAGCATCCGAGCAATCGTCAGCCCCATCGCCGGCACTACGCGCGACGCGGTCGACGAGGTTGTCACCCGTGCCAACCACGACTTCCGCTTCGTCGATACCGCCGGAATCCGTCGCAAGGGCAAGACGCACCTCATGGCCGAGAAGCTGTCAGTAATAATGGCGCGCAAGCACCTCGAAGCCGCCGACGTCAGCCTGCTCGTCCTCGACGCCACTGAGGGCGTCGCCGCACTGGACGCTAACATCGGCGGCTACGCTCACGAGTCTGGCCGGTCCGTTATCATCGTCGTCAACAAGTGGGACCTCGTCACCAACCCCGCCAGCAACAATCCCCTCACCAACTCGAATCCCAACAC
>CAZPZL010000308.1:0-3847 GCA_964590925.1 uncultured Granulicella sp. | reverse complement strand
CGCAGCTCGACCGGCGCATGATGCAGGAGGTGCAGGACGCGCTGGAGTCGCGCGATGCTGTGTTGTTCATCGTCGACGTGACGCATAAGCTGGCCAAGGCGGAGACGTCCGACGAGAAGGCCTCTGGTTCAAAGATTACGGGCCGCATGGCGATGAGCGCGGCGGAAGATGACTTTGCGCTGTCTCTGGTGAAGCGGCTGGACTGCCCTGTGGTGCTGGTGCTCAACAAGATCGACGCCGTGCGCAAGGAGGAGTTGCTGTCGTTGATCGCGCACTGGAGCGGTCTGCACAGCTTCGCCGAGGTGGTGCCGATCTCGGCGCGCAAGAAGGAGGGCCTCGATCTGCTGCTGGACAAGATCGTCGCCGTGCTGCCCGAGGGCCAGCGTTACTTTCCACGCGATCAGGTGACGGATCAGCCGGAGCGTTTTTTGGTTGCCGAGCTGATTCGCGAAAAGATCTTGATGCTGACCGGCGAGGAGGTTCCGTATGCGACCGCCGTGGTCATCGAGAGCTTTATCGAGCCAGCGCCGGGAGCGAAGAAGACCAAAGATGGCAAGTTGCCCGTTACTAAGCTCGCCGCAGCAATCTACTGCGAGCGCACCGGGCAGAAGGCGATTCTGATCGGCAAGCAGGGCGCTATGCTGAAGGCCATCGGCACCGCCGCGCGCAAGGAGATAGAAGCGTTGCTAGGAACGCGCGTCTTCCTCGAACTCTTCGTCAAGGTGCAAGAGGAGTGGCGGTCGAGCCGCGGCTTCGTCGAGGAGCTTGACTGGCGGCGGCAACTGGAGCAGATTGCCGCCAAGCAGAGCGCAGAGTAGCCGGGAGTTCTTCGGTGCCGCCGCGGTCCTGATTTGCTAGAAACTGACCACAAAGGTGTATGGCTTGGCGTCGGCTGCGAATATAAAACTATTATAGAAATAGATTCGAGAAATAGTGCCAGTCCGAGTTTCAACAGGTTCTCCTCCTGAAAGCAGTGCACAAATGCCTTTGGTCTCGATCGTCACCCCAGTCTACAACGCGGATCGCTGGTTGCCGGATACGCTGGCTACAGTTCAATCGCAGACCTTTACGGATTGGGAGCACATTCTGGTTGACGACTGCTCGACGGACGAATCGGCATTCATCGTGCAGGAGGCCGTCTTCGCAGACCCACGAGTCCGCCTTATTCGCTCCCTGAACAAGCAGGGTCCCTCGGCGGCGCGCAATCGAGCGCTGGATGTGGCGCGCGGGCGCTACATTGCCTTTCTCGACGCCGACGACCTTTGGCATCCGGAGAAGCTGGAGCACTCGGTTGAGTGGCTACAGAGCCGTGGATATGCCCTCATCTATCACGACTACCGACACCTCTCCAACGATGGCAGTTTGGTGGGAAAACTCATCACCGGCCCGCAGATTCTCAACATGCGTACCCTGCACACCCGACGTGGCACCGGCGGCTGCCTCAGCATGGTTCTCGATCGCCAGCAGCTTCCCACCTTCCACTTCCCCCGCAACTTCCGTTACACCCACGAGGACTTCTGCGGATGGCTCAGCATCCTGCAGATGGGACACGTCGGGCATCGTCTTCCGCTCGATCTAGGTCGCTACCGTCTCACTGCAAATAGCCGCTCTTCAAACAAGTTGAAAGCGATAGAAAATACGTGGATTCTCTATCGCGAATACTCCAAGCTGTCTTTGCCGCGCGCTGCGCTGTGGTGGACGCAATACATATGGAACAGTTTGCATCTCTACATGCGCGCCCGGCCCGACCATCGCGTCTGCGATACGAAGTGGACGACAAGACCATGCGAATCGGCATCCATCCTGGGTCAGGCCCGTGGTATCCCCGTCCACAATAGGGAGTTTTAGAAACGCTATAGGTCAAATTCTGTTTGTCATTTCACTGCGCAGCGGAGCAATCTACTTTTGCTTGCCTGCCACGGTCTACACCTTTGGCTACAGCAGTTTCAGCAACAACGTGATATACCTCTATGCGAGCAAAATGCGGGGTCTTCGCTTCGCGTAAAAAATATTTCTTTCCTGCATATTTTATGACAAGCGTACTTGACACGGTGTGATTGATTATGTAAAGTTAGCTTGTCATAAAGGAAAGGAAGCCAATCATGACTTGTCTGCCAAGTAATCCTGCCGTGCGGCGATTTTATCTGCGAACTGCCATTACAGTGAGTGCATATATTGCCATGCTGCTGTTTGTTGCGTTTTATTTTTACCGACTCCATCCGCATGGTATGTGTGCCTACCTGCTCGCTCTTCTACCTGCGATTACATTGGCTGGATTCATCGTTACCATCGGACATTATCTGGCCGAGGAGAAGGATGAGTTTCAGCGCGATCTGATGGTGCAGGCACTGCTGTGGGGACTGGGCGGCGTACTGGTCTTTACGTCGGCGTGGGGATCGTTGGAGACCTTCGTCCACATCCGCCACTTTCAGCCCACCTGGACCTACTCCGTCTTCTGGTTCTTCTTCATCTTGCGTACGCCATTTCTTCTACGGAAATACCGGTAATACGAAAGGGGTTTGATATGACTTGCCTGCAAAAAAATCCTGCCGCTCGACGCTACATTGTGCGGTTTGTCGTCACGATGAGCATGTATGCCGTGACGCTGTTGTTTACGGAGTGGGAACTGCGTCGGCTTCATCCTTCCGGGCTTCTGCTCTACGGACTAGCGGTTCTGCCTGCGATTCCGATTCTTGGAATGATTACACTGATTGGCTTTTATCTGGCTGAGGAGAAAGATGAATATCAGCGCAATATGCTTATTCAGTCCCTGCTGTGGGGGCTGGGTGCGATCCTGTCGCTGACATCGGTCTGGGGATTTCTACAGATGTACGCGCACGTTCACCCTTTCCAGCCGTTTATGGCTTTTCCGTTGTTCTGGTGCTTTCAGGGCATCGCTGCTGCTGCATTGCGCTGGTGGTATCGATGAAGAATCGGCTGCGTGTTTTGCGCGCGGAGCGAGGTTGGTCACAGGCCGATCTAGCCGATCGGCTGGAGGTCTCACGCCAGTCGGTCAACGCCATCGAGACCGGCAAGTACGACCCCTCGTTGCCACTGGCCTTCAGCATCGCGCGCCTCTTTGACGCCCGCATCGAGGAGATCTTCAACGAAGAGCCGTAATGGTGCAACGATTGGATTGCGAATGGGCGTGTTCGGGGTATTGAAGCCCACTATTGTTCGGCTTATAGCCGGACAGCAGTGACATTACATCTAGCCGGTTGGCTGCCCACTTATCTGGGCAGGCCAGTTGCAACTTTGCATGAAGAACAGGATTTTTCCTATGAGTAAGATTGCGGCTATGATGTCGGAGAATGAGGTCAAGGCACTGATGCCGTCGCACTTTGGCAAGGCTGTCAAGGGCGGAGTGAATCATGGTAGTGAACACGGACTGCCGTACATATGACTTTATAAAGAGCGACGCGGCGGGCGGCAAGAGTGTTGTTGAATTGCTCTCCAGCCAGAACTGCCCTGACGCGATCTTCAGTGAGATTGGCAGTGGTGCCTTAGGACATCTGAAGTCGGTAGGGATTCGCGGCTGGATGGCTCCCGTAGATATCAGCGGTCAGCAAGCGTTAGAGATGTTCGAGCACCTCAGGATTAAGGCTGCCGAAATGGCTACAGAAAAGTCTGCTGGACACAGCTGCTGCAAGCAGGCAGGAGCCGCAGCTACGTCCTGCTGCGGTACTAAATGAGGAACATATTCCTCTGAATTCTTACATACTAGGTATTTGGCTTGACACAGGTATGCCCAACAGGGTGTGGTTTTGCTATTTTCTTAGCGTTGGGATGAATTTTTCTTAGCGTTGGGATGAATAATTTGATCCAAGGTTACGGGATCGACGGCCAC
>CAZPZL010000307.1:0-3855 GCA_964590925.1 uncultured Granulicella sp. | reverse complement strand
GGGAATTCTGCTGCGTGCGGTGCGCAACGGATGTACCGAGTTTCTGACCAAGCCCGTGAATATGGCGGACCTGTCCGCGGAACTCAATCGCTTTCATGATGTCATGTCCATCGATCCGCACGCGCAGAGCAGTGTGGGCCGAGTGATTACCTTTTTCGGAGCCAAGGGCGGCGTTGGCACCACTACGCTGGCCGTGCATCTTGCAATCCTTCTGGTCCGCCTGCACGGCAAGAAGGTGTTGTTGATCGATCACAAACACCAGCTTGGTCACGTTGCGCTGTATCTGGGGCTAAAGGATACGCAGTATCACTTTGATGAGTTGCTGCGCAACGCTGATCGGCTGGACTCTGAACTGTTGAGCGGCTTTATTGTTCGCCACCGCAGCGGACTGGACGTGATTGCGTCACCCGAAATGTCGGGCGCACCGCACGAGGCGAAGAACGAAGATCTCGAGCATGTAATGGATTTTCTGCGCCGCGAGTACGACTACGTTCTGATCGACTCTTCGGTTGCAGATCGGAGCTCCAAAAACGGATTGATCTATCTGTCGGACGAGGTTCTCATCGTCTCGACACCGGACGTTGCGTCGTTGCGCGATCTGGCGCGGCTGGTGGAAAATCTATCGCTCAACGAGGCGTTCAACAGCAAGCTGCGGCTGGTGGTCAACCGCTCGACCGCGACTGACTCTGTAACGCCGGAGCAGATCGAGAAGACGGTACAGTTCCCCATCGCGGCCGCGATTCCCAACAACTACTTCGAGCTGCTGCGTGCCATCAATGATGGCGAGCCGATTCCACCACAGCGTCGTTCGGAGTTCAATCAGGCGCTAACGCGCTGCGCCAACCAGATTGTAAACGGAGCCAATGGCGCACAGCCGGTCGCGGCCAAGAAGAAGCTCTTCTCCTTCCTGCGCTGAGCTAAATTATGCGCAATGAGTGAGCGGATACACAGAGGTGAATGCGATGTCTGACGTTTCGATCTACATGACTCCTCCGGTCGGCGTCTCGGTTATTCCCGAGACGCGTGCGACAACGCTGGGCGAGGCCGTGCGTCAGGAGTTGAAGACGGCGGTTCATCATGAGCTGATTCGTCGCATGGACCTTGAAAAGCTCTCGGCAATTCAGTCCGACGAGACAGCCGGGCGGCAACGACTGCTGGCTGTGATTCTGCAACTGATCGGTGAGCAAAGTACCCCGCTGAGCACAGCTGACCGTGATCGTCTGGCACAGGACATTCTCGACGAGGTCTTTGGGCTGGGTCCGTTGGAGCCGCTACTGCACGATCCCACCGTCAACGACATACTGGTCAACACCTACAAGCTGGTCTATGTAGAGCGGCGCGGCATCCTTGAGAAGACCGAGATCAAATTCAAGGACGAGGCGCATCTGATGCACATCATCGACAAGATCGTCTCTGCAGTGGGCCGTCGCATCGACGAGTCTTCGCCGATGGTGGACGCGCGTCTGCTGGATGGATCGCGCGTCAACATTGTGATTCCGCCGCTCGCTGTCGATGGTCCACTGCTTTCGATTCGTCGCTTTGGATCAACGCCGCTTACCTCCGACGACCTGTTGCGTCATCGCTCGTTGACCGCGCAGATGCTGGAGACGCTGCGCAGCGCCGTGCGCGCGCGGCTGAACATCGTCGTCTCCGGCGGCACAGGGTCAGGCAAGACAACGCTGCTAAACGTCCTCTCCGGCTACATCTCCGACGCCGAGCGGATCGTCACCATAGAGGACTCCGCTGAGTTGCAGATCAAACAGGAGCACGTCGCGCGGCTGGAGTGTCGCCCGCCCAATCTGGAAGGTAAGGGGGCGGTCCGTCAGCGTGAGTTGGTCATCAACGCGCTGCGCATGAGGCCTGATCGCATCATTCTGGGCGAGGTGCGCGGCGAAGAGGCTCTGGACATGCTACAGGCCATGAACACCGGACACGATGGGTCGATCACCACGGTTCATGCCAACAATCCGCGCGACGCCATTGCGCGCATAGAGACGATGGCCATGATGGGTTCGATCACCTTGCCTGCAGCAGCCATTCGCGCGCAGATCGCAGCGGCCATTGACGTAATTGTGCAGGTATCACGCATGAGCGACGGATCGCGGCGCGTCACTCACATCAGCGAGATTACCGGAACCAGTGGAGACATCATCAGTCTGCAAGACATCTTCCTCTTTGAAAAGCTGGGCCTCGGACCCAGCGGAAATGTGAAGGGACGCTTTCATGCCACCGGCATCGTGCCCAAGTTCGGCGAACGCCTGAAGGCTGCCGGGATTCCACTGGGACTCAACTTTACCGATCATTCGGTCGAAGTATAGAGAAGCCGCAGAAAGGAATGCGATTCTGATGAGTCTGTTGATTATTACGTTTATCGCTGCGCTGGTGCCAAGCTTCTGCATTCTGCTGTATTTCACACAGTCAGCAGCGGTGAGCAAGTCCGCACAACAGCGGCTGAAGAGCATTCGTCAATCCATTCAGTCGCAGGACGTCGGCTTGAGGGAAGATGAGTTCAAAGTAGAAGGGGGGCGAAATTACACCGCTCACCTTGCCGTTTTTCTTGATCGCTACAAGTTCTCGAAGACGCTGGAGACGCTTCTTCTACAGGCCGACTGTAGCCTGAATGTTGGCGGCGTGGTTCTATCCAGTGTCGGAGCCGCGCTGGGCTGCGGCTTGCTTGGCTTCGCGCTGACGCGCGTTGTGCCAATCACCGGCGTTGCGATTATTGTTGGCGTCACGATTCCATACGTCTGGCTGCGGACAAAACGTACACGTCGGCTAAAGGCGTACGTCGCTGCCCTGCCCGACGCGATCGACCTGATGGCGCGTTCGCTGCGCGCAGGCCACTCGATGAACTCGTCGATCGAGATGATCGCCGATCAATCGCCCCAGCCGTTGGCTGGCGAGTTCGAACAGGTCTACAAGCAGCAACGCCTTGGCCTGCAATTTCGCGACGCTCTGTTGCAGATGGGCACACGCATTTCATCGCGCGACTTACAGTTTCTGATTACAGCCATTCTGGTGCAGAAGGAGACAGGTGGCGACCTGACAGAGATTCTGGACCGCACGGCGCAGGTAATTCGCGAGCGTGTACGTATCGAGGGCGAAGTCCACACCCGCACGGCGCAGGGTCGGATGACAGGCTGGATTCTTGTGCTGCTTCCGGTTTTCATGCTGATGCTAATCAATCTAATCAACCCAGGATACTCGAATATATTGTTTCAGGATCCTACCGGGCAGAAGATGCTATGCGGCGGTGCGGTTCTCATCGTTCTCGGCGGTCTCACCATACGCAAGATCGTCGCTGTTGAAGTCTAGGAGTTGGCCATGACTTCACTGTTTTGTCTCAGCTTCGGTGCAACGATTTTTTTCTCGATCACGCTAGCTGGCGTCGTCATCTCCACGCGCAGTTCTCGTGCTGCACTGGTGCGCATCCGCGAGATTACTGATCAGGGCAGGGCGTTTCGACGCAGCATTCCGTTAGGCAGCTCAGCAGGACGGCGCTTCTCCGCGATGGTCCACTGGACGCGTGCGCGGCTTGGGCTGGGCACCGACATCGCGCTGCCAGAACGTCTGTCCAACGCCGGATACAAGGACGTGCTGGCCACTGACCTCTACACCGCATCGCGCATTGTGCTGCCTGCGGTTGGACTGATCGCAGCCTGCTTCATTCCGTTTGACCGCTCATTCTGGATCTTTACGCTTCCCGCCGTCGCCTTCATCGCGCCCAACATGACGCTAACGCACATGGTCAAGCGTCGCCGCGAGCGGATTCGCAGAAGCATTCCCGACGCCGTGGACCTACTGGTCATCTGCGTCGATTCTGGGCTGGGCATCGATCAGGCACTGCTGCGCGTC
>CAZPZL010000306.1:0-3864 GCA_964590925.1 uncultured Granulicella sp. | reverse complement strand
AATAACCGAGGCCAAATTGCCAGCGAGACGGTCGTGGGAGGCATTCTCGGTTTGCTGTCTGTCATGGGCATCTACCTGTTCCTGGCCTACAACCGAAGCCTGCCCAACCAGTTGCTGCGCGCCCTTCAGAGGCATCAAATCCATATGGTTTACCAGCCGGTTGTTGAGCTTGGCAGCGGAAATGTGGTAGCTGTTGAGGCCTTGGCGCGCTGGACCGATGAAGCTGGATATGCAGTCAGTCCGGAAATCTTTGTGCGCGTCGCTGAAGAGCGTGGCCTTATCAACCGGCTAACCCAATACATCATCGAGCGCTCGCTCACGGAATTTGCGGCCTTTCTGCAGGAACACCCTGAACTCCGCATCCATATCAATGTCTCTGTGTTGGACTTGCAGGACGACCGCTTTCTGCCATTCCTGAATGCCAGTCTGCACCGCTTCAAGTTGTCTCCGCGCTCCGTCGTAATTGAGATCACGGAAAGCCAGACGGCGCTGAAACAGAAAGTGGGTGAATGCATCTACAGACTTCGTCAAGCCGGCTTCTCAACCTACATCGATGATTTCGGTACTGGCTATTCGAGCTTGGCCTACCTGAAAGATCTCGCCATCCACGCCATCAAGATCGATAAGGGCTTTACCCAATCCATTGGGACCGAAGCGGTTACCCTCTCTCTGTTGCCACAGATGCTGGCAATGGCTGAGACACTCGGCCTGCAGGTGGTTGTCGAAGGGATTGAGACCGTCGAACAGGCCGCGTATTTTGCCACCAAAAAGCCTGCTCTGCTGGGACAGGGATGGCTCTATGGCCGTCCTGCTCCTGCCCAAGAATTGCTGGAGCAGTTGACCAAGCGGGAGTTGCCAGTGCATACAGCGGCCCAATGATTCGACGATCGGGCGGGGACCTCCGCTTTCTATGCAGAGGCCATCAAACCGCTCGCTAACCGCGACAAAATGCTCTACAGTTCCTGCTTTGTTGGCCGAAACAGGATCTCGTTGATGTCCACATCTTCCGGTTGGCTGATCGCAAAAGACACGATGTTCGCGAATGCCTCCGCCGAGACGCCCACTGCGTCCGTAAAGGCGCGTACGCCCTGTGCAACATCCGGCTCCGTGATGCTATCGGCCAGTTCTGTCTTCATCGCTCCCGGCGAAATCACCGTGGTGCGGATGTTATATGGCTTGACCTCTTGGCGCAATCCCTCGGCAATTACCCGCACGGCGGTTTTTGTTGCTGCATACACAGCACTGCCCGGCCGCACCTTATGGCCTGCGACCGAAGACGTGAACAGGATGTGCCCGCTCTTCTGCGCCTTCATGTGCGGCAGCACGGCGGCGATTCCGTAAAGCACTCCCTTCAGATTCACGTCGATCATGCGCTCCCAGTCTTCTACCTTGAGCCGCTCCAGTGGGGAGTGCGGCATGAGACCCGCGTTGTTGAGAATCACATCGACTCGTCCGTAGGTCTTCACAGCACTATCCACCAGGTTCTTCACCTGCTCACACTTCGTAACATCCGTGCGCACGGCAAGCGCCCTACCGCCCGCGTTGCTCAGTTTCGCGGCAAGCGCTTGAATTCGTTCCCCACGCCGCGCACCCAAAACAACAGTCGCGCCCTCGCTCGAGAGAAGGCGCGCTGTCGCCTCACCCACACCACTGCTTGCTCCCGTGATGACAACAACCTTGCCTTCGATGTTTTTACTCATTCCTTCTCCTTTGACCAGGAAACATTTGTCAACTCTTCATTTGAATCAGATGATCTGCGAATCGCTGAAGATCGTGCAGAACTCCTCAAAACATAGTTACGCGACGACAACTCTCGGCAATCTCCATTCGAAGCTCACCAGTGTGCGCTTATCCTCTGTCGTCAACGAGCGGCTCTCGGCGAGCTTCTTCCTATTGCTTAGCAGCTTGCCATAGAGTGCGCGGTACATGCCCAGTTGCTTCTGACACGCGGCGTCGACCTCGATTGACTCAGTTACCGTGACGTAGTGGGGATTCGGTATCTGGAGAGCAACGTCTGATTGCGTCGCCATGGTGCTTGCCTGCGCAGAGTGCGAAGCAAGGACGAGAACCAAAGTACCCACAAGGCATGCGAACTTAAGTTTCTCGGCGGCCACCAAATCCCCCTTTTCAAGCGTGGAGAGACCGTGCTTCCAACTATCCTACTGTGGCTCTGCCAGCTTCTCCCTTCCAATCACGTCATATCTACTGCAGAGCAGGACAGTTTGAAATTGCATAAGCCGCATCTTCGCTTGAACCGTGCGATCTTCAGGGCGGTGATGCCCAACTCTTGCTTTTCAGAGCGTAGTTGACAGATCTGTAACAACGTTCGAATTTGCAGAACACGACAATTGAATGTGACCGTAAGTTTGATCTGACGAATACGCTTATGTTAAGATTCGCTGACTTTCGGTAGCTGCTTAGAACCGTTCATAAATCGACTGATCGGCTAGCAAAGCTCTTTTGCCTTCCTTGTTGGCGGGTTCCACACTCGGCAACAAGGCAGACGTGGAACACAAGAGACTAGTCGCAGCGAAGGACGTTTTATGACCTAACTCGATGATTGCGGAAGGAATACAGTTATCTATAGTCCCAGACTCGATGATCATGGAGCTTAGGGGACCGTTCATTCCTGATTAACGTATTGGCCCGCTCTTTGCGTACTGGATCGGTTCGCAAGGAAAACGGCGAAAGGCACGGCAATAACGATGAGCAAGAATCTTGTCAAACCTGAGCACAGGTCTTGGAGCTTAGTAATTATTCCAGCAGCTGTTTCGCTTGCACTGATAATCGGCAACTGTCTGGCGATTGGCCAGAATGCAACGCCAACTGTCTACACACTGGCAGGCAATAACCAGATGTACGGTTTTAGCGGCGACGGCAGCGCAGCCACCGCGGCCGAGTTGAATCGTCCGCAGGGTGTGGCCTGGGATCAGGCAGGAAATCTCTTCATCGCCGACACCACGAATAACCGCATTCGCCGAGTAGATGCAACGACCGGCGTTATTACGACCTACGCAGGCACAGGTGTAGCCGGCTTCGGCGGCGATGGTGGTGCGGCGGCCGCAGCCGAGTTGAACGGTCCATCCAGCGTTGCTGTAGATGGCAATGGCAATCTCTTCATCTCCGACACAATCAACAGCCGCATTCGCAAGGTCGACGCACAGAGTCAGATGATATGCACTCTTGTTGGTGTAGGTTCGAATTGCTCCACTGGATCGGTCCCGAATTCCTATCTTTACAATCCGGCCTCGATTGTCTTTGACAAGTTCGGAAACCTGCTAATCGCTGATACCTACGACTACAAGGTTCTTGAATTGGCTGCAGGTAGCTCAAACCTTACAATATTTGCCGGCGGAGGTCCTTGGGGAGCTGGCAGTAACAATGTGCTGGCTACAGCAGCGGTGCTGCAGGCACCCTATTCGCTCGCGGTCGATTCGCTCAACAACGTTTACATCGGACAGTTGTGGAACAGCCTGGTAAGCAAGGTGGATGCTCAGACCAAGATAATCACCAACTATGCCGGCGATGGGAACTACGGGTATAGTGGCGATGGTGGTCCAGCAACCAGTGCACAGTTGAGCTATCCTTATGGCTTGGCAGTTGATCCCAGCGGCAATCTCTACATCGCAGACTATCTGAATACCGTGATTCGGCGTGTGAATGCAAGCGATCAATCGATCGAGACGTATACGAACGGTTGTTTTTCCGGTCCTTCGGGAGCCGACATGCATTGGGGCGACGGGATTCCTCTGGCGCAATTCGCTATCTGCTACCCACAATTCGTTGCTGTCAATCCTTCCGGTGAACTGATTCTCCCGCAGTCGGGAATTAGTGTAGTCAAGAATGTGGTTCAGCCGGCGCCGA
>CAZPZL010000305.1:0-3866 GCA_964590925.1 uncultured Granulicella sp. | reverse complement strand
GCCCTGCTCGATGGCGTAGAAGTGGGTCAATACCATGAGTACAAGTGATCCGTCACTGCCTTTGACGACGCCGGAGGCTGGCAACTGGGATGCGGGATTCGGCGGGAGCAATGTCTTGACTTCCGGGCTTCCTTCTCCGGCCGAGTTGTCGCGTCTGGCCAACGCAATCTTCAACGCGTTGCCGGAAGAAAGTCAGTCGCCCGTAGTTACCGCGGCGAATGCCGTGCTGCCTCCGAACTCCGCGCAGAGCGGCAATCCGTATGCTGCTTTGCCCGGACCAACTGCGCCCGCTGTTCCAGGGCAGGTAGGAATTCTGGTGGATGAGGAGCGAGCACTGCGGCCATTCGGCTTTGTGGATATTCCTGATCGCAGCATCGCTCCCGATCTGCGTTCGGCTACCGTTGTGCCTGCTCTTCCCGCTAAGCCTGCGTTCCCTGGCAGCGCAGTGAATCCCTCCGGTGTACCGGCCTTCGGATTTTTGCAGGATGCGCGCCCCATCTTTGTTCAACCCGAAGCAGAACGGCCAGCCATAAGTGCACCTTCGCCGGTTGCGGAAACCGCGCAACCCAGCGAAGCATCTTATACGGCGATCCCTTCGTCTCTGCTTCCTGAGTTGCAACTCACGCAGAACCCGCAACCTCCTGCGCCTGCTACTCCAGGTGCGTTGGGTGCTGTGGATTCTGTCGTTCCTTCCTTCTCGTTTTTGGAGGAAGCGCGTCCGATCTTCTCTGCGCAGCCAACGATTCCGGGACCTGTTCCCGCGGACGTTGCGCAGGTGTCGAAGTCGGAATCGCCATTCGCAACACCGCTGGATCGCAACACACCGCAACTTCCCGGCGCTGTGGCTCATGCCCCTGACCACAAAGCACCGTCAACCTTCGATCCAGACAAACAGTCGCGCTCGCTAGAAGCCTTCAGCGGCGTGCCTGTCGTCGGGCCTGCGGAAGTTCAAAAGGATTCGTTGGGCGATCTCGGCCTCTCTTCTTCTTCGTTCGAAGTGGAAGCGATTCGTCGCGACTTTCCAATCCTGCGCGAAGTCGTCAACGGACATCCGTTGATCTGGCTCGACAACGGTGCCACCACGCAGAAGCCCCAATCGGTCATCGACCGCATCAGCTATTTCTACGAGCACGAGAACTCCAATGTGCATCGCGCCGCGCATGAACTGGCAGCGCGTTCCACTGACGCTTACGAATCTGCGCGCGAAAAGACGCGCCGCTTTCTCAACGCCGGTTCGACCCGCGAGATCGTCTTTGTACGCGGAGCCACCGAGGCCATCAATCTCGTCGCGCAAAGCTGGGGGCGCCGAAACATTCAGAAGGACGATGAGATTGTCGTCACCTGGCTGGAGCATCACGCCAACATCGTTCCCTGGCAGATGCTGTGCGCGGAAAAGGGAGCGCGGCTGCGCGTAGCTCCGGTAGACGACTCCGGCCAAGTGCTGCTCGACGAATACGAGAAGCTGCTTGGACCAAAGACCCGACTGGTTTCGATCACTCACGTCTCTAATGCCCTGGGCACCATTTTGCCGGTGCAGGAAATGGTTGAAGCTGCTCATCGGCACGGAGTACGCGTGCTGGTGGATGGCGCGCAGGCTGTTTCGCACATGCGCGTCGATGTGCAATCCATCAATTGCGATTTCTATGTCTTCAGTGGACACAAGGTCTTTGCTCCAACCGGCATTGGCGTTGTCTATGGAAGATCCGAGGTGCTGGACAACATGCCTCCCTGGCAGGGCGGCGGCAATATGATTCAGGACGTGACCTTCGAGAAAACGCTTTATCAACCTCCGCCACTGCGTTTTGAAGCCGGCACCGGCAGCATCGCCGATGCCGTCGGATTGGGGGCGGCCATTGATTATCTGGATCGCGTGGGCATCGCCAATGTGGCGCGGCATGAGCATGGGTTGTTGACCTATGCGACGGAGGCGCTACTCAAGATTCCCGGTCTGCGCATCATCGGCACGGCAAAGGAAAAAGCGGGCGTGCTCTCCTTTGTGATCGATGGATTTCGCACAGAAGAGATTGGCGACTACCTCAACCGCAAGGGCATTGCCGTTCGCGGCGGTCATCACTGCGCACAACCGATTCTGCGCCGCTTCGGCTTGGAGAGCACGGTTCGTGCTACTCTGGCTCTCTACAATACCTGCGAAGAGATCGATGCGCTCCTCGCAGCGCTGTGGGATCTTCGTCAGGGACGCGGCACCGGTCTCGCCTAACTGACAATTCACAACAATGACGATGGCCAGTCTTCTTACAGAACCTGGCCATTGTCTTGTTCGAAGAAACGACGCCGCAACGCCTCAGCACTTTAGCAACGAGGGGTCACCCATTGTTGCAGCCTGACTAATGCAGAAGACCTTTTTCATGCGTTGGACTCTCGATTACAAGTGTAAGTATCGGTCCGCTCCATAGACGAGACCGAGCGTGAGAAGAGCAATGAATATCTCGCCGATTGCGCCGACGGCAAAAGGGCGCCATCCTTGCTTTCCGAGTTCGCGAAGGCTGGTGCGCAAGCCGACTCCGGCAAAGGTCAGAAGAAAGGCCCATCGTGAAAGATTGGCCAGACTGGCCAGTTGTGGCTTGGCAAAGATACCCAGAGTGGCAAGCAGAGAAATCAAGAGGAATCCCAGAACAAACTTGGGGAATTTGCGCCATAGAAAGGCGGCCTTGTTACCAACAACCTGAGCTTGACCGCGTGAGGACCAGTAAATCGCATAGCCGAGCACAATGAATCCGATCAGAGCGTTGCGCGTGGTCTTGGCTAGCACGGCGACCTTACCGGCCGCGTCGGAGTAAAGCGCGCCAGCGGCAGTAGCTTCGGCAGTGTTATCCACAGCCAGGCCGGCCCACAGACCATAGGCCTTGTCGCTCAGATGCAGCGAGTGGCCAATCAAGGGAAAAGTAAAGAGTGAAATCGCCCCCAGGGCCAGGATAGCAGCGATGGCATAGGAGGCGTCTTCATCGTCGGCGTCGATGGCGGGCTTGGCGGCGATAATGGCCGAGACGCCGCAAATCGACGAGCCAACAGCCAGGAGCGAAGTGAGCTTGGGACTGAGATTGAATGCACGGCCGAGGACGTGCATGAATGTGAGTGAGAGGGTGATGGCGATTGCAACCAGCAAGAGCGAGATGCCGCCCAGGTGAAGAACATCGCCGAGCAGAAAGCGCGAACCGAGAAGAACGATTCCTGCCTTCAGCCAGAACTCATAGGTCGCGACGCCAGGCTGGAAGATGCGCGGGATTCCAACAGTATTCGCAACCAGCAGACCGATCACAATGGCCCACAAAACATATTCGATGTTGGGAAACGTGATGTGGTGCGACTTGGTGTATGCGCCAATGGACTGTTCGATAATCTTTCCTGAGTAGCCTACAACGGCCAGAAGCAGAAGGCCGGGGACAAGCGAGACAATGCGCTGAATGAGGCCAGGATGGCTCTCCAAACCTGGGGAAGAAGTCGTGGCAGGGGCGGCGGTAGTGGACATTTTGATCTCCATGACAGGTTGATTCCGTCGGACGATGGGCAAGGTCGTTCAGTCAGAGAAAGGTCAGAGCTGGCCACAAATCCCCGCTTCTTCACCAACACCGCATAAAGCAATCAGTGCGGCCTTGCTCTTCTGCAGAAGGGCATCACCATTTGACCGGTGCGATCAGGTTGAGGCGAACCAGCAGTGCAGCGATGAGCGCAAGAATCACGGCAATGGTGTCCAGCGAGAGGCCTCGCGCAACACGAGCGAAGGGATTCGACATCTTCATTCTCCTGAGAATTGAATTTGTATTTCCGATACAATTTGGAGCGCCGAGCGGGGATCGAACCCGCGTGTACAGGTTTTGCAGACCTGCGCGTTAGCCACTTCGCCATCG
>CAZPZL010000304.1:0-3868 GCA_964590925.1 uncultured Granulicella sp. | reverse complement strand
GGATACGCAGGTCATCGTCTACGCCAAATGGGAGCGCAGTCCCGACATCATGGAAGATCAGGTCTCCTATCCGATCACCTCCGAGCTGCTTGGCCTGCCGAAGGTCAAGGACATCCGCGCCTTCTCCGACTTTGGCTACTCCTATATCTACATCATCTTTGATGAAGGCACAGACCTCTACTGGGCGCGTTCGCGGACGCTGGAGTATCTGAACTCAGTCACTCCGAAGCTGCCTAAGGGCGTAAGCATTGAGCTGGCCAAGGACGTCACATCGATCGGATGGGTCTATCAGTACGCGCTGGTCGATACTACGGGGACCTACAGCATCGACCAGCTACACTCCTATCAGGATTGGTACCTTCGCTATGCGTTACAGACTGTGCCCGGCGTCGCCGAAGTCGCGCCCATCGGCGGCTTCGTGCGCCAGTATCAGGTCAACGTCGATCCGAACAAATTGCTGGCCTACAAAATTCCGATCAATGCAGTCAGCGATGCGGTGCAGAAATCAAACAATGATGTTGGCGGAGGACTCGCTGAGTTCACCGGACGCGAGTACATGATTCGCGGTCGAGGATACATCCGCTCCCTCGATGACATCGCTAAGACGGTCATTATGGTCAATGCGCAGACGGGAACGCCGGTTCTCGTGCGCGATGTAGCCACGGTAGCCTTCGGCCCCGATATTCGTAGAGGCGTAGGCGAACTGAATGGTAAGGGAGAAGCTGTCGGCGCTGTAGTCATCATGCGCTATGGCGAAAATGCGCAGAAGGTGATCGAAGCCACCAAGCAAAAGCTGAACGATCTAAAATCCACGCTGCCGCCCGGGGTCAAACTGGTGACGACCTACGACCGTTCTGACCTGATTGATCGCGCGGTCGATAACCTTCGGCACACGTTGATTGAGGAACTGGTCATCGTCAGTCTAGTCATCATGATCTTCCTGTGGGATCTGCGCAGCGCGATTGTTCCCATAATTACTATCCCTGTAACCGTGATTCTGGCCTTCATTCCAATGCAGTGGATGGGTATGACGGCCAACATTATGTCTCTAGGCGGCCTTGCCGTGGCCATCGGCGCTCTGGTAGACGCATCTGTCGTAATGGTGGAGCAGACGCACAAGAAGCTTGAGCACTGGGAGGCAGAGGGTCGCCCCGGCCCTTCGCACGCCGTCGTGATCGCCGCAGTGAAGGAAGTTGGCGGACCGAGTTTCTTTGCTCTGCTGGTCATCGCGGTTGGCTTTCTTCCGGTCTTCACTCTGGAAGGTCAGGAGGGCCGCCTCTTCAAGCCACTCGCCTTCACCAAGAACTTCTCCATGGGAATTGCTGCAATCCTCGCGATCACCTTGGCCCCGGCGGCGATGCGCTTCCTCTTTTCGAGAATGGACGGCTTTGACTTCCGTCCCAAGTGGCTGGCCAAGATCGTCAATGCGATCTTTGTGGGCAAGATCCACAGCGAACAGAACCACCCAATCAGCAAGCCGATGATGAAGATCTATCACCCGGTGGTGGAGTTCGTTCTCGATCACAAGCTGCTGACCATCGGCTGTGCCCTGCTCGTGATGGCTCTGAGTATTCCTGTCTATTTCAAGCTCGGATCGGAGTTCATGCCGCCACTCGATGAAGGCACGCTGCTCTACATGCCATCGACTCTGCCGGGCATCTCGGTCGCTGAGGCCATGCGTACCTTGCAGGAGCAAGACAAGATTATCGCTGGATTTGCCGAGGTCGAGAGCGTCTTCGGAAAAGCAGGACGCGCTGAGACATCGACCGATCCAGCCCCCTACTCGATGATGGAGACGACCATCGTGCTCAAGCCGCAGGACGAGTGGCCGAAGGTGGATCGTTGGTACTCGAAGTCGGCGCCGCCCAGGATTCAGAAAATTCTACGTAGGTTCTGGCCAGATCACAAATCCACACAGGAATTAATTTATGGTTCTGGTGGTTTGAATGAGGCCCTGCAAATCCCCGGTATCTCGAACGCATGGACGATGCCGATCAAGGCTCGCACTGACATGCTCACCACCGGAATTCGTACACCCCTTGGCATTAAAGTACTCGGTTCCGACCTGGGGCAGATTCAGCAGATTGGTGAACAGATAGAGAGCGCACTGAAGAATGTCCCTGGAACCACCAGCGCCTTTGCGGAGCGCACCAGCGGCGGATACTTCCTGGACTTCGATCTGAAGCGCGATGAACTTGCGCGCTATGGCCTCACCATCGACGACGCTGAGAACATTCTGATGTCGGCGGTCGGCGGCAATCAGATCTCCACAACCGTCGAGGGACGCGAGCGATATTCGGTCAACGTGCGCTATCTGCGCGACTACCGTAGCGATGTTGGGGCGCTTCAACGCGTACTGGTCGCCACACCCTCCGGCGCGCAGATTCCGATTGGCGAGATTGCAGACATCCACATGAGAACTGGTCCGGGAATGATTCGAGATGAAAATGGCAGACTCAGCGGCTACGTCTATGTCGATGTCTCCGGGCGCGACATCGGCAGCTATGTGCACGATGCCAAGCTGGCCGTTGCAAAAAACGTCAAGGTTCCAGCCGGTTATGAATTGATATGGAGCGGGCAGTACGAGTTTATGCAACGTGTAGCTGAGCGCCTGAAGATGGTCGTTCCCATTACGCTGTTCATCGTGTTTCTGTTGCTCTACTTCAACACTGGCTCGGCTGTTAAGACCATGATCATCCTGCTTGCTGTGCCCTTCTCGGCCATCGGCGCTGTGTGGTTTCTCTTCCTACTGCACTACAACATGAGTATCGCGGTGTGGGTAGGGTTGATCGCGTTGCTTGGTGTCGATGCCGAGACCGCAGTCTTTATGCTTCTCTATCTTGATCTGGCTTATCAGGAAGCCTTGCAAAATGGCGGCCTCCATTCATGGGACGACCTGCGCGAAGCAATCGTCAACGGAGCGGTAAAGCGCCTGCGTCCAAAGGTCATGACAGTCTCGTGCATGCTATTTGGTTTGTTACCCATCATGTGGTCGGTCGGCTCTGGTGCCGATGTCATGAAACGTATCGCAGCCCCAATGCTGGGTGGAATTATTACATCGTTTCTTATGGAGTTGATCGTCTATCCTCCAATTTTTGCGATATGGAAGTGGAACTGGGAGGTCAAGCCAGCCCTCAAGCGAGAAGCAGCTCATTCTGCGTAGGAATTGTATGTCTACTTCCAGCCACTTTAAAATGCGCGTGAACAGATCTCCCACTTATCCAACTGTCCGAATTTGCAGAACCGGCTCAGGCGCGAGCGTAGATAGAGAGCGCCAACAGAGGAAAGTATCTCCGATACATGTCGTAACGAATGTAGAAGACGCCGGGAAAGCCAGTCCCCGTAGTGATATTCTCCTCCCAGCCTCCGTCGGCCTGCGGCTTCTCGCAGAGCCAGCGCACTCCGTCGGCAACGGCAGCCGTCAGATCTCCAACCCAATAGCCGTCTTCGTGCTGCAACGCCTCTAGAGACCGTGCCGCCCGCGCCGCAGATTTCCGCGCCTGCTGTTCCTGTACCCGCACATCAGTCAGAAAAAATGGTGCCGTCGCCTCCGAACGCACTCCTGCCAATGACTGTACGACTCCCAATGCTCTCGTGCACGGGATCCTCCTCGGAGATAGAGTCTTTGCTCTTCGCTTGATCTGATACATTCATAGAAATTGCAGACCTATCCAAAACCGTCATCTCATGACAGTTTTTTTTGAAAGGTGGCAAGGACGTCCTTACGTGTCCACCCAAACTCTTGTCCGTTATTTTGAAACAGGGTTTGGAGAGTCGCCGCGGCTACTCGCATCGCGGTACACTATTTCCCAGTGGCCCGGTAGCTCAGTTGCATAGAGCAGCGCACTCCTAACGCGAAGGTCGCAGG
>CAZPZL010000303.1:0-3870 GCA_964590925.1 uncultured Granulicella sp. | reverse complement strand
GCTCGGTGCTGAAGGCGAAGCCATCGGCGGCCAAGGGCAAGTACGTCAAGGGACTGTTCCTCAGCTCGACGATGGGACCTGGCATTGCGCTGGACTCGTCTGTGTTGGAGCTGGCGGCGAAGGCTTAGATCGCATTTCAATGAAGGCCGACTCTGGCGCGTAAGCGAGGAGTCGGCCGCGAAGGTAAAGCAGAGAGACGGCGAAGGATAAAGAGGATTTCGTTATGCCATTGACTAGAGTAAAGAAGTCGGAGAAGGTGACGGCGCTTGCAGGCGAGCTGGGCAAGTCGTCTGCGGCGATTGTGGGAACGTTCGTTGGGCTGACCGCGGAGAAGGACGTTGCGCTGCGCAAGGCGGTTCGCGATGCGGGCGGTCACTATCACGTTGTGAAGAACAAGCTGGCCGCGCGCTCGGCCAAGGGGACGCAGGTTGAGGCCGCGCTGCAGGGGCTGAAGGGGGTTTCGTCGGTTGCGTATACGGCGGGCGATCCAGTAGCGCTGGCAAAGGGATTGGCTGCATTTGTCAAAGACAACGCCGAGTTCTTTACCTTCAAGCTGGGTATTGTCGAGGGTAAGGTTTTGACGGTGGAAGAGGTGAAGGAGCTGGCGACGATGCCGGGCAAGGAAGAGCTGTTCAGCAAGCTGCTCTTCTTGATCCAGTCGCCCGCGCAGCGACTGGCAACCGTCATCAACGCAACGGGACGCGATCTGGCGGTGGTTGTCAATCAGGGCGTGGAGAAGGGCAAGTTTGCTGGAGCAACTGCTCCAGCCGAAGTAGCTGCTCCTGCTGTGGAAGCAGCTCCGGTCGCAGAGACCGCTGTGGTCGAGGCTCCAGATGCTCCGGTTGCTGCTGACGATCAGGCTGCTGAAGCTCCCCCCACAGAGGCATAAATTTTCGCCTTGTATCTCGACGGGGGCGCTGGTCTGGGCGCAACGGAAACCCGGCGGATTGAGGCAGCCGAAGAGGGAAGCACTTCTTCGGAGAGTCAAATCGGAAGCAATCGGTACAAGAATTTATAAATTGAATTTTCAGGAGAAACGACATGGCAGACATACAGCAGTTGGAAGATCAGATCGTAAGCCTCAGCTTGCTTGAGGCCTCAGCGTTGGTGAAGAAGCTGGAAGAGCGCCTTGGCGTCTCGGCGGCGGCAGCAGTTGCGGCGCCTGCAGCTGGCGGCGGAGCAGCAGCAGCGGCTCCGGCAGAGGAAAAGACCGAGTTTACCGTTATTCTGAAGGATGCAGGTGCGAACAAGATTTCCACAATTAAGGCCGTTCGCGAGGTGACTGCTCTGGGTCTGAAGGAAGCCAAGGATCTGGTCGATGGCGCACCTAAGGCGTTGAAGGAGAACATCTCCAAGGAAGATGCGGCTGCGATTGCCAAGAAGTTCGAAGGTGTTGCAACGGTAGAAATCAAATAGTTAACAGGTCGGCTTGCATGTTGAGGCAGAAAGCGGTAATCTTCTCATTGGAGAACCGCCTCTGCCTTGACGTGCTAGTAGGCAGTCAGCGCTTCGGAACATTTCAGCGACTTATATAAAAATTGAGAATCATCGGCATTTAGGGTAATTCATCCGGCCTATCCCGTTAGAACGGGCTACGGGGCCGGCCACTCTGTGAGTCTGGCGGCGGACTGCACGAGTGACACAGGAACAGTAGCGACAGCAAACCTTGAGGCTAGGCGAGCTTCAAAGGGCGGCAGGCATTTCTCTGGAACTGGAAACAGTGCATAAGTCGATATTTGCGCTCACGGGGCGTGGTGTCCCTGCGAGCGCGTTTCTGCGTCTCGTCGCAGGAGGGCATGATATCAACCTTCCGGGGACTTTATATCAGCTTACGTGGTCTGGCGAAAGTTAAATATTTCCACCGGGCCGTCGTGTTGCGTGAAGACAGGTTTGGTTGTACAGAGCGAATGATTTGGGCATATAGAACCAATGAGTACCAATGAATGAGTAGCTTTTTATTGGGCGGCAGGTTGTAGGGAGCCGCAATTTAGGCTTGGGCGCATAGACCGGACCGCATCGAGGGCGGCGAGGTGAAGCAAGCGCTTTTGGAAGCAAACCCGGAGAGCTGCATGGCGGCTCTCCCCCTTCAAGCGCAACCGGAGACCACCCCGGGGACGATCAAAGAAGGGCCTCGAAGAGAAGTTTGACGAGCAGTTTAGGAGAAGAGCATGTCCAGCGAAATGCGTGCGGTTCGCAGCCGCCTCGATTTTTCCAAGATTCCAACCTCCATCCAGATTCCTAACCTCATTGAGGTTCAGCGGCGCAGCTACGAGCGCTTTCTGCAGATGGACAAGCTGCCTCAGGAGCGCGAAGACAACGGCCTTCAGTCGGTCTTCACCTCAGTCTTTCCGATCACCGACTTCCGCAATATATCGGAGTTGGAGTTTGTCGACTACTCGATCGGCAACTGGGAGTGCAAGTGTGGCTACTTGAAAGGGCTCAATCATCTGCGCACTGCTTGCTCTAGTTGCGGACATATGGTCATCACCGACCCGTTTCATCCGGGCGAGGTTCTTTGCGGCTTCTGAGGAACCTACAACAAGAATACCCCGGACTTCTGCACCAAGTGCGGCGATCCGGTGGGTCTACAGTTGAAATACGACCAGGCTGAGTGCGAGGAGCGCGGTATGACCTACTCCGCGCCGCTGAAGGTGACCATTCGCCTGAAGGTCTACGATAAAGACCCCGAGACTGGGATCAAAACCCTGCGCGATATGAAGGAGCAGGAGGTCTTTTTTGGCGACATTCCGCTAATGAGCGCTAACGGCACGTTTATTGTCAACGGCACCGAGCGTGTCATCGTCAGCCAGTTGCATCGTTCTCCCGGCGTTTTCTTCGAGTCGGCGAACAATCACTCCTACTTTCTGGGCAAAATCATTCCGTATCGCGGCAGCTGGGTTGAGTTTGAGTATGACCAGAAGAACACGCTCTATGTGCGTATTGATCGCAAGCGCAAGTTCCTCGGCACAATCTTTCTGCGCGCGCTCGGCCTGCGCACGGACGAAGAGATTTTGAAAACCTTCTATACCGTTGACACGATTCAGATCAAGGAAGGGAAGCTGTATTGGAAGATCAGTGAAGAGCAGCCAGCGACCAACCTGCTGGGTACGCGGCCGGCGGTGGGCGTTACGGTGAAGGGTGAGGAACTGGCCCCGGCGACGCGCAAGATCTCGCCGCATAGTCTGAAGCTGCTGCGCCAGCACAAGATTGAATCGGTCGAGGTGGAGACCAGCGAGTTCGACGGCGCAATGAGCGCCTCCGATGTGGTCGATCTGACTACCGGCGAGTTGCTGTATGAGGCCAATCAGGAGTTGACCGCCGACAAGCTGCACAAAATTATTCAAACGGGCGTCACCTCGATCGAGGTATTCTTCCCAGAGCGCGACGACGTAGGCAATATCATTACCAACACACTGCGTCGCGATACGGTTCGCAAACCCGAAGAGGCTCTGATCGAGATCTATCGCAAGCTGCGTCCCGGCGACCCGCCGACGCTCGACACCGCCTCGGCTCTGTTCGAGGGGATGTTCTTCGATCAGCGCAAGTACGATTTCTCGCGCGTGGGTCGGTTGAAGTTTAATATCAAGCTGTACGAGGATCAGTCCTCCGATGGCCTGGACAAGCGCACGCTGACGCCCGAGGACTTCTACGGGACGATTCGCTATCTACTGAAGCTGCGCAAGAATATCGGTGTGGTTGACGACATCGATCACTTGGGCAATCGCCGCGTGCGCGCAGTCGGCGAGCTGATGGAGAATCAGTTTCGCATCGGCCTGGTGCGCATGGAGCGAGCGATCAAAGAGAAGATGAGCGTCTATCAGGAGATGTCGACGGCGATGCCGCACGACCTGATCAACGCCAAGCCGGTGA
>CAZPZL010000302.1:0-3871 GCA_964590925.1 uncultured Granulicella sp. | reverse complement strand
CTCGGAGATCGACGTTCTTGACCTGCGCCACTTCTCCGCGCGTCAGATGCGTCCCTTGCTCGCGCGCGAAGCCGAGACGTGGCAAACCCGTCTACGCTGGGACTATCGCAGCTCCACCGAGCTACTGTTGCACTACCTCGATTCACACATCCTGCAAGGCTTTGCGGCGCTCGACCGGGGACGCGTCTGCGGCTACTGCTTCTGTGTCTACGAGGGACGCAAGGCCGTCATCGGTGACGCCTTTGCCTCCGGCCACCACACCCACTGCGACGCCAACGTCACCCGCACACTGCTCATCCACATGCTTGAGATGCTGCGCTACTCGCCCGACATCGACCGCGTCGAGTCGCAACTTCTGCTCTACGACGCGGGCCAGTTCGCCGATCTGCTGGCTGGCCCGGAGTTCACCATATACCCGCGCCTCTTTCTTGAGTGCGACCTCGCGACGTGCAATCTACGCGATCCCGTCGCCGTCCCATCCGACCTCGAACTCGCGCTCTGGGCCACCGAGAACTACCAAGCCGCTGGCGAACTCATCTACACCAGCTACGTCGGTCACTCCGATTCCGCCATCAACGACCAGTACCGCTCGCTACACGGCTCACTGCGCTTCCTACACAACATCGTGCGCTTTCCGGGATGTGGCGTCTTCCAACCGAATCTCTCCTTTATGCTGCACGAGCGGCAATCCGGCGCGCTGGTCGGCATGATCCTCTGTTCGCAAGTGAGCCCGGACGTGGCCCACGTCACCCAGATATGTATTGCGCCGGAACAGCGGGGTCGCGGACTGGGCCGCCTTCTGCTCGTCACCTGCACCCGCAGCCTGTTGGCTCAAGGATTCAGCGCCCTCACCCTGACCGTCACCGAAGACAACCAGCCAGCCATGCGCCTCTACGAGTGGCTTGGATTCACCCTTCGCCACCGCTTCGACGCCATCGTCCTGGAGACGCAATTCGTACAGCACTGAAGGGCTTGTGCTGCGTTATTCTCCTGAAGCGCGGTCGTCTCTGCTCCAGCACAGCAGCCAGACCAGCACACAAAGCATGAGCGCCCCCAGTGTATCCAGCAGCACGTCCAGCGGCGAACCGGTGCGACTGGGAATAAATGACTGATGAAACTCATCGCCACTGGCAACCAGTGCGGTTGACAGCACCGCTAGCAGCGAGGACTGCATCCGCCAAGCCGTCAGCGACCGCACTCCGCGCCGGTCCAGCGTGTGCAGCCACGCCCGCAGAAAAGTGAACCCCACCGCGCCGTATCCGATGAAGTGCCCTATCTTGCGTAAGTAGTGGTGGAGGTTACCCCAGGTGTCGTCCGTCATGACACCCAAGATGCGCTCTACGATGGGTCTCAACCATCCGCTGGTGTGCTGCGAAGAGAAGGTTCCCGTCGATTCGATGCAGATGACGCCGATGGCTACAACGACCGGGGCCCACACTCGTACACCCCATCGCCAGCCTGATTCGAGTGCAGTCACCCCGTTCGTCGGCTTATAGAAAAATACTGGTCGCATCAACCGAACTTTCAAGAAAACAGAGGCTAAATCCTTTAGAGTTTATTATTAATTGATACAAACAAATATGTTTGTCATTCTGCATCGTAGCGGAGAAATCTGTTTTTCTCGCGCCTTATCGGTCTGCACCATTACCAAAAACGCACTGGCCCACTCGCAATCTATTCTGCGTGATAGTTCGGCGCCTCGCGCGTGATGATGACGTCGTGGACGTGGCTCTCGCGCAGGCCCGCATTGGAGATGCGCGCGAAGCGAGCGTTGGTGTGCAGCTCTGGAATCGTCGCACAGCCCAGATAGCCCATGCCAGAGCGCAGTCCTCCGACCAGTTGATAGACCATCGCCTCCAACGGCCCGCGATGTGGCACGCGACCTTCGATACCCTCCGGCACAAACTTCGCCAACCGGTTACCGCCGTTCGACTCACGCGCCGTAATCGAGCTGCGCTCACCACCAGCACCTTCGATCATATCTTCGGCGCTCTGGAAGTATCGCTCGCCGGAGCCTTGCGCCATCGCGCTCAGCGATCCCATACCGCGATAAGCCTTGAAGCTGCGCCCCTGATACAGAATTGTCTCGCCCGGAGACTCGTCGACTCCGGCAAACAGCGACCCGATCATCACCACGCTCGCGCCCGCTGCAATCGCCTTGGTCACATCGCCAGAGTATTTGATCCCACCATCAGCGATGATTGGAATATCACGCTCGCGCGCAGCCCGCGTTGCCTCCAGAATTGCGGTGATCTGCGGCATTCCTGCGCCCGTCACCATGCGCGTGGTACAGATCGATCCCGGCCCAATGCCCACCTTCACCGCGTCGGCGCCCGCGTCGATCAGCGCCAGCGCGCCGTCGTAGGTCGCCACATTTCCTGCCAGCAAATCCGTATCGGGAAACTGCTTCTTCACCGCCGCAACCGCCGCCAGCACGCGCGACGAATGTCCGTGCGCTGAGTCGATTGCTAGTGCATCCACGCGCATCTCAATCAACGCTGCCGCTCGCTCCAGAAAATCGCCCGTCGCGCCGATGGCACCAGCCACGCGCAGCCGTCCCTTCTCGTCTTTCGACGCGTTGGGGTACTTCAACTTCTTCTGAATGTCCTTGACCGTAATCAAACCCTTCAGCTCATATGCCTCATTGACTACCAGCAGTTTCTCGATGCGATGCTGGTGCAGGATGTGTTCGGCCTCCTCCAGCGTAGTGCCCACCGGAACTGTAACCAGATCGGTTTTGGTCATCACGTCATCGATGGCAATGTCGGTGCGCGAGACAAAGCGTAGGTCACGATTGGTCAGAATGCCGACCAGACGACCGTGGCTTGTCACCGGAACCCCGGAGATCTTAAAGCGACGCATCAGCTCGAGCGCATCCGAGATCGGCTGCTCGGGCGAGATAGTCACCGGATCAACAATCATGCCAGATTCAGACCGTTTTACCTTGTCAATCTCACCCGCCTGCTGCTCGATGGTAAGGTTGCGATGAATGACGCCTATGCCACCCTGCTGCGCCATCGCAATGGCCAGCCGCGACTCGGTCACCGTGTCCATCGCTGCCGAGATCAGCGGCGTATTCAGCGTAATACGGCGCGTCAAACGCGTCTCGGTGCTGACCTGATTGGGAACAACCTCGCTGTAGGCGGGGACAAGCAACACATCGTCGAAGGTCAGTGCTTCCGGAATCGAAGAGGAGATCATTTTTTCCGTTCTGGCTGGCGGCTACCATCAATTCTCTCGCGCGCCGAGTTAATTATGGATTCTTTACCCCAGTTTATCAGGTGTGCCCCGCTAGTTGATTGCACGATAGAAAATTGCGGCCAGCCCCGAGGCCAGACTCTGCCCCGAATCGACCAGCCGAACGGCCTCTTGCTTGAACTCCAAGGTGAACTGCTACCGCGTCCCCTTTGTCATATTCGCTATCCCTACGTATCAGAACAGCTCTCTAAGCGCAACATTTTCAGGGGCAAAATCAATGTTAAGTCCACACTACGCTTCGAGGACGCGGGCGAAGATGGCGTCTACGTTAGCCAGTTGACGGTGGTAGTCGAAGGCACGGGCGAGTTTCTCCGGGCTGAGACGCGCGGTGATCTCTGAAACCTTCGCGATCTCGTCGCGAAAAACCAGCTCGTTCTTCCAGGAGTTCATGGCGTGGGTCTGCACCAGACGATATGCATCCTCGCGGCTCATGCCGGATTCTGCAAGGTCGAGCAGGAGTTGGCCACTGAAGATAAGGCCGCCCGTGGATTCGAGATTGCGCAGCATCCGTGCAGGGTAGACGAGGAGGCGCGCGATGAGGTTCTCGGTCTTGGCGAGCAGATAGTCGGCGAGGATGGTGGAGTCGGGCAGGATGACGCGCTCGGCGGAGGAG
>CAZPZL010000301.1:0-3881 GCA_964590925.1 uncultured Granulicella sp. | reverse complement strand
CGTTAAGTAGAAAGTAGGCATAGAAATCCAGCCTGCGCTGAGCCACGATGCTCGGTTCCAGCGTGCGCAGCGTGCCGGCGGCGGCATTGCGCGGATTGGCTGCAGGAGCCAACCCCTCAGCCTCTCGCTCTATGTTCAACTTACGGAATGCGGCGTGGGAAAGAATAACCTCACCTCGCACCTCGAAGCTAGCGGACAGCTTGGCCGCGCGCAGATTCGCCGTAGAGACGTTGAGTGGAATAGAGCGAATAGTGCGCACGTTCGATGTAACATCCTCGCCAATTGTGCCGTCGCCACGCGTCAATCCGCGCCGTAGTTGTGCAGAACCGTCCGGTGCAGCCGCGTAATGTAATGCCAGCGACAGCCCGTCGAGTTTCAACTCGCAGACGTAGCGCACACGCTCGCCGACGGGCAGCGCCGAGCGTACACGCTCGTCCCATGCGCGCAGATCGGCCTCGTTGTATGCGTTGTCCAGCGATAGCATGGGCCGCGAGTGTGGCGTCTCCACAAATCCGTCGCGCGGCTTTCCCCCCACGCGCTGCGTAGGTGAGTCCGGCGTAATCAGTTCGGGATGGACCGTCTCCAGCGCACGTAGACGATTCATGCGCCGGTCGTACTCAAAGTCGTCGATCTCTGGCTTGTCGAGAACGTAGTACAGGTGCTCGTGCCTGCGCAGATCCTCGCGCAACTCATCTATCTGCTCAGTGGGCGAGATCTCGCGTGGCGTCGTTTGCTCGAAGGGCAATCTGGGTTCTGAGTGCATCTTGTGAAAATTATAGAGAGTCGCAGGCCTACACGGCTGCACCTTCGCTACTCGACGACGCGCCCGCGTACTGCCGAGCGTCAACAGCACCCAAGTCCACGCTGTGTCGTTTTTTCGAAACGAAGAGGTACCACGCCAGCCAGACCGGCGTCGTCCACAGAAAGAGCTTTGAATGCAGGCCTTTGCCCTGCATAATGTTGATCTCGATGGCGGCGTTGGCAAGCATCAGCGCGCCAATCTGCGCTCGGCTACTGGCGCGACTTACTCCGACCAACAGCGCTGGCACCAGCAGGCATTGATCGGTGATCCACGAGTATGGGCTTACCATCAGAGAGACCAGCATCAGGGGTGCACCGTTCTGCATCCAGTCCCAGTGGCGGCGGCGCGACCAATAGTAGTTGATCGCCCACGCCGAGCCAAGCGCTGCGGGAATGTACTGTATCCACATAGCCTGAGGGCACGTAGTCAGGCGCAGAGCGATCGACAGGCACGGAATGAACTCTTGTCGCAACACGGGGGAGTGCATCAGTTGGTTGTATTGCGTCCAGATCGCCGGATCATAGGCCCACGCAATCGCAGAGCTTGCCGCCAAACTCAGTGCCGCACCCGCCAACACTCTGTACCGTCGCTCGACCACAATCCACAACAACAGTACCGCAGCGAAGGGTAGAAACAGATGCGGTTTGGCCGCACATAACCACAGCGCAACTCCCGCGACCAGTGGGCGACTCTGTCGAAAATGCAGGAACAGAACCAGCCCCAGCAGCGCGAACAACGCGCTCTGTCCAGCCAGTACACACAGCATTACGGGCGCAAAGCAGTAGCCCGCATACTGTAGTCTGTCGCGCGGACGGCTCTGCATGGGACCCAATAGACGAATCGACAGAGCTAGTGCCATCAGCAGAGCCAGGGACCATAGCGGCGTTGCCGCGCGCAAACCAAACAGTCCAAGTGGCATTACCAAGGCCAGCGCCCAAGGCGGATTGCGCATGATGAAGCTGTCGGTTTTATTGCTATAACCGACTGAATGTTCGATTGCAAGCGTCGTAGCGCTGTCGTACGGATTGTTGTGATGCAGTATCTGTCGTCCCGCCGTCCAGAACGAGACAACATCGCGATTGTGTGGATCGTTTCCGGTCAAGAGCAACAGCCCGATCACAATTACAAAGGCTGTAAGGATCAGCGCGCAGATGATGATCCCCGTCGCCTCGATAGAATAGCGAATCTTCTCGCGCCAGTATCTGGGGTCGCGCCAAATACGTGCGCTTTCGGTCGTTGTTTGCGATAGGTTCATCTCAGGGCTGGGCTAATGTTACACTCCCGCAGCCCGATTGCCACACCGAATTCTCGCATACGCGGTATGCTGGAACCTGTCTACGAACTGCTTGCACTTTTTTATCCGAGCTGTTGCTGAATCGAATTTCATGGAACCCATCACCCATATGATGACCGGAGCCTGTCTTGCGCGTGCGGGCTGCAACCGCAAGGCGGCCTACGCGACGCTTGCGATGACTCTGGCCGCCGAGGCTCCCGACCTTGACACGCTATGGTCGGCCGAGGGACCGGTCGCCGGTTTCGCCCATCATCGCGGAATCACACACACGCTAGTAGGACTTCCCTTTGATGGGCTGGTGGTCGTCGGCGCGGTATGGCTCTTCCACCGCTGGCGAGTGTGTCGCGCACGGTTTGCTGCAATTCACGGCGAGGCGTCCGTTCCCCCGCTGAATGCCGCGCCCGTCAGCTGGGGGCTACTCTATGGCTTTGTGCTGATTGCGCTCCTCAGTCACCTCCTGCTCGACTGGACCAATAACTACGGCGTGCGTCCGTTTTTTCCCTTCAACCCGCGCTGGTACGCGGGATCGATCGTCTTCATCTTCGAGCCGGTTCTGTTCGCCGTGCTGTTGATTGCGCTGGTTGCACCCACGATCTTCGGCCTCATCAACAACGAGGTTGGCGCCCGTCGACAGGTCTTTCGCGGGCGTAGTTGGGCGATCTTCGCGCTGGCCTCGATGCTGGCGCTGTGGGGTTGGCGCGCGGTCGAACGCTCTGCCGCGCTTCGCCTGGCCGAGTCGGCCAGCTATGGGCCGACCGGATCCATGCTCGCCGATTTGCACTCCGCACCTGACGAACCACTACCCTTGCAGCCCGCGCCCATTCTGCGCGCGACGGCCAGCCCCTACCCAGGCAATCCCTATCGCTGGCACACCGTCGTCGAGACGCCTGCGTTTTATCAGTTGGCCAAGGTTGACACGCTTCACTCCACCGTCGAGACCGATCCCGAGCAGGATCTCTTCTACAAGCCGCCCGCCACGCCTGCGACACAAGCTGCCAGACGCAGTTCGCTGGGCAGGGCTTTCCTCGATTGGTCGAGCTGGCCGCTAGTCACCGAGATGGGCCCCGCCGCGCAACTCGACGGCCTACCCGGCGCTCCCGATTGGACCGCCGTGCGCTTCCTCGACCTACGCTTTCTGTACCAGACCCCGCTGCTCGACGGACGAAGAAATCCGCCGCTCACGGGCATGGTCTACCTCGACGCCGACCACCGCGTCGTCCGCATGGAGTTGGGTGGCCGCCCCCAACGCTAGGGCCTCAGACGCCCACTTTGCAGTGGCTTTACTATTGCTTGCATTTGCTATCATCCTGTATAAAGCGACGCCCACAACCATTCGGTATATGCAGGGCTGGCCGATTCCACATTGACAACAAGAAACTCCGGCGTCTGGTAGCTGTGCAGTTCGTGCAGGCGAGCCTCCAGAGCGGCAACCTGATTGACGGCAGTCTTTAGCAGCAGAAGCGTCTCGTTGGCGGACTCGACATGCCCCTGCCAGCGATAGATCGACTGCGCGCCAGTGATTGAGGTTGCGCAGGCCGCCAGCCGCTCCTCAACCAGTATGCGACCCAGCCGTGCAGCCTCGTCTGCATTGGCCGTCGTGGTCAGTACGATGCGAATCGATGAACCGTCTTCTGGCATAAGAGAGCTTCCTTACTCTGTCGCCGTCTTCGCCTGCGGGCGTAGGAGCGGAAAGAGGATCACATCGCGGATGGACTTCGAGCCGGTCAGCAGCATGGTGAGGCGGTCGATGCCGATGCCTTCGCCGGCGGTGGGGGGAAGGCCGTA
>CAZPZL010000300.1:2824-3884 GCA_964590925.1 uncultured Granulicella sp. | reverse complement strand
GGCTGGCGGCTGGCAATCCAGATCAGCGTTTCTGGGGCAAGCATCCCAAGCCAGCGGAGTTCTGCGGCGAGCGACTGCATCGGATGCTGCGTGCGACCGACATCGACTGTAAGCTGGCGGCGCGGATTCCTGAGGCAGAACGCGCCGAGCGAGTGCGTGGAATCGGCCCGAAGAGCGTCTTCCAGATCGGCGGAGCGGGCAGCGTGGGGACGGCCTCGCTACGCGGAATGCCGGTGCTGAAGCGTCTGCGCGAGGCGGGCTTTGCGGTGTGGCCGTTCGATAAGGCGCGGCTGCCGATGGTCGTCGAGATGTACACCCGGCTGAATACGGGGCCGGTGCGCAAGTCGAACGCAGAGGCGCGAGCTTTATATCTAAGGGAAAAGACTCGCGTAGACGTGGCCTACGCTGCTCTCTCGCGCGGAGTGCTGGCCAAGGCCCGCGCCAGCGAGGACGCCTTCGACGCGCTGGTGAGCTGCATGGTGATGACGGCTCGGCGTGAGGAGTTCGCGAGCCTAGCCATGCCGCTCGACCCACAGTATAAGGTGGAGGGATGGACCTGGGCTCCAGGAGTGTCGAAGTGAAAGGTTAATGCGATGCGACTGAATTTAATTACGCTGGCGATCATGATTGCGGGAGTGGTGTGGGCCTGCCTGCACGCGTCGAGCGTGGCGTGGGATGGTGTGAGGATTGCAGGCGTAGCGATTGCAGCGGTGGCACTGGTGCTTGTCGTCATTGCGCGCATTCAGCTTGGAGCAGCGTTCTCCGTGCAGGCGAAGGCGACCAAGCTGGTGACAACTGGGCTGTATTCGCGGATTCGCAACCCGATTTATGTCTTCGCCGAGTTCTTCCTCGTCGGTGCGGCGATGGTCACCGGCCAATGGAAGATTCTCTGGTTTCCGGTCGTTGCGATCCCCATACAAATCATGCGTGCGCGCAAGGAGGCCCAAGTTCTAGCCGAGGCCTTTGGCGAGGAATACGCCCGCTACCGGGCACAGACCTGGTTCTGAGCAGGTAGAAAAAGTGTTTCTGGCGGGATAGCGCGGAAAACGCGAGCGAGGGG
>CAZPZL010000300.1:0-2814 GCA_964590925.1 uncultured Granulicella sp. | reverse complement strand
GAGAGGTGAATGACACACAGAATTCCGTGGGCAATGGTCTGGCTGCACGTAGCGCATCAATCCTTGATGTAGCGAGTCTGTGCGATAATTCCTCGGTACGTCGCGCGAATCTGTCCGGGCCGGAGCTGTTTCATTCACGCTCCAACACAAGAGCAGGGAGAGATCAAATATGTCCAAGAATATTGTCTTTTGCGCCGATGGCACATGGCAGGATCCCAACGACAACTCTAATGTTATCCAACTCTACAACGCGCTCGGCAAGGTAGATGGAACGCAGTGGACCGGCTACGACTCTGGCGTAGGAACCGATGGAGATCCGCTGCAAAACGTGCTGGGCGGGGCCTTCGGCGCGGGACTCTTCACCAAGATCAAGCAGGGCTACAGCGCAATCGCGGCCCAGTATCAGCCGGGCGACAAGATCTTCCTCTTCGGCTTCAGCCGTGGCGCGTACACCGTGCGTAGTCTGGCAGGGATGATTGCTATCTGCGGTCTGCCGACAGTCGATCAGAGCGATCCTAAGTGCGTGGATATGGCCTTCGAGGCCTATCGCAATGCGGGCCAGCGGCAGACGCTGCTCGACACGCTCAACGAGAGCTACAAGATGGACGACGCCAAGATCGAGCTGCTCGGAGTCTGGGATACGGTCGGCTCGCTGGGGATTCCGGCGATCTTCGGCGGCACCGATCCCGGCATGTATGGATTCCTCAGCGTGGGCCTGCACCCGGACGTGCTGAACGCGGTGCAGGCGCTCTCCATCGACGAGGAGCGGATGCAGTTTCAGCCCGCGCTGTGGACTCCGCCCTACACCGATGGGCAGTCGGTGACGCAGGTCTGGTTTGCGGGCGTACACTGCGATGTGGGCGGCGGATACCCGGCGGACGCCGACGGCTCGCTGCTATCGAATATCCCACTGCGCTGGATGGCAAGCTACGCGGCGAGCCACGGGTTGCTCTTCAATCCGGGCGCGCTCGCGGCCCTCGCTCTGCCTGCTCCCGCTGGCGAGGCGCTGGCCACGCTGCATAAGTCGCGCACGCTGCTGTTCGACTTCACTCAGGCGCATATCCGCAGCATCGACGATGCGGCCTCGATTGCAAACAGCGTCGGGGCGCGTCTGGCCCAGCCGGGGCTGGACTATGCGCCGAGCAATCTGCACTGCGCTGGCGGAGCGCTGGCCGCCGGATACACCGTCGTCGGCGTCTAGGCCAGCGGATCGGAGATGGGCTACGCCGAGCGACGCCTTCCGCTGATAAACTTGTAGGCCTATGGAATACAAGTCGGGAAGCCAGATTCGCGAGGATTTTCTACGGTTCTTTGAGGGTAAGCTGTCGGCAAACGGGCAGGGACACCGGCGCGTGCATTCGTCGTCGCTGGTGCCGGCGAATGATCCCACGCTGCTGTTTACCAACGCCGGAATGAACCAGTTCAAGGACGTCTTTCTCGGCGCGGAGCGGCGCGAGTACTCGCGGGCGACGACCAGCCAGAAGTGCGTCCGCGCGGGCGGCAAGCACAACGATCTGGAGAACGTGGGATTTACGCGGCGGCACCACACCTTCTTCGAGATGCTGGGAAACTTCAGCTTTGGCGACTACTTCAAGCGCGAGGCCATCGCCTATGCGTGGGAGCTGCTGACCTCGAAGGAATGGTTCGGGATCGATCCGGCGAAGTTGTATGTGACGATCTTCGAGGGCGACGGCGCCGTCCCGCGCGACGACGAGGCCGCGCGCTTCTGGGTGGAGGCGGGCGTACCCGCCGAGCGCATCTTCGCCATGAGCCTGAAGGACAACTTCTGGCAGATGGGCGAGACCGGGCCGTGCGGACCCTGCTCGGAGATCTTCTACGACCTCGGCGTGGAGGCGGGCGAGACGGGCGAGGACAAGCCATTCCCGCAGGACGACCAGCGCTACGTCGAGATCTGGAACCTCGTCTTCATGCAGTTCGACCGTGCCAGCGACGGCACGCTGACGCCGCTGCCCAAGCCGTCGATCGATACGGGCATGGGGCTGGAGCGCGTCGCGGCCGTCTTGCAGGGAGTGGCCTCGAACTATCAGACCGACCTGTTTACGCCGCTGATCGCGCGGGCGGCCGAGCTGACCGGGTTCACGCGTCTCTCTGTGGCGGAGGCCAGCGCCAGCGATGAGAAGGATGCGGCTTCGTTGCGCATCATCGCGGATCACGCACGCGCGGCTACCTTTTTGATTAGCGACGGCGTGGTTCCGGCGAACGAGGGACGCGGCTATGTCCTGCGCAAGATTCTCCGCCGCGGCATCCGCCACGGACGCCTGCTCGGCCAAGAGAAGCCGTTCATGCACCAGATGGTCTTCGCCGTCCGCGACGAGATGCAGGTCGCTTACCCAGAATTGACCGAGACAGCCGAGCGAGTTTCTAAGACAGTGCTTGCGGAGGAGCAGCAGTTTGCGCGAGTGATGGAAAATGGCTTAAATGC
Organism: uncultured Granulicella sp.; assembly: GCA_964590925.1. Taxonomy (GTDB): domain Bacteria; phylum Acidobacteriota; class Terriglobia; order Terriglobales; family Acidobacteriaceae; genus Edaphobacter. Next base: position 371 of record CAZPZL010000300.1, on the reverse strand, counting down.
ACTTGAAGCGGAAATAGCTAGGAGTGTCGGAGTTAGTGTTGGAAAACTCCTCAATGAATCTAGTGATTATTTAGATGCTAATGCACTACGTACGGATTATTGGCAAATTTTGCAAACAGGTATTGCTCATCCTGATAGGTCTGCCGCTATTAGTTGGGGCGTCCAATTTATTCTGGAATACGGCAATCAGCGAGCTGTTCTTGAAGGTGCCAAAGCATTTCATCTGTACGAAACATTTGGATTACCCCTCGACTTTATGATTGACGCGGCGCGGGACGCTGGCGTTGATTTTGATCAGCCGGGTTTTGATGCCGCCAAGGAAGAGGAGCAGGCGCGGGCGCGGGCGAGTTGGAAGGGTGGGTCGCAGAAGA
>CAZPZL010000299.1:0-3895 GCA_964590925.1 uncultured Granulicella sp. | reverse complement strand
TCCGCGAGACGATTTCGTGGACTGCCGCGATGCGTTGTCCGATCCAGCGCATGACCGGGACTGCCATCGAATTGCCGAGAGCGCGGTAGCGCGGACCATCGGCAGCCAGCTTGCCGCGATACTCGACCAGCGTGTAATCATCGGGGAATCCTTGCAGCCGCTCACACTCGCGCGGAGTCAGGCGCCGCACGGCCATCCCCTGCTGCGCGATCGTTGTCGAACTGTTCTCGATGCTGCCTGGAGGCTTCGTGCGAACGCTTCCCGCGACGTCGGTCGGCGTAGCTGTACTCGCAGTGCCGTCGCTGCCATGCAAGGTGAAGGCGACAGCTACTTGTCCGCCGCCATTGGCATGACTGCTGTCATGTCCCATTCCGCGCAGCGTGGGCGCGATCTCATCTACGTCTGCTCCATAGTCCTTCGCGGAGAACGCGACATAGCTATTGCTGCTGCCCCCGGATGCAGAGCGTACGCTGGCGGCATCTGCCGGTTCTGGCATCGCTCCGCCATCGCGTCCACGCAGGTTGAAGGCAAGGGGTAGCAGTGCGGAGCTATCAGAGAGATCCCGGCCGGAAGAAGCTCCATACCGCGTGCTCAGTGTTCCCGCGATCAGCGGCACGCCGCGCCCGGTGCCATCTTCGCTGGCATCGAAGCCATCGGCGGAAAGCGAATGCGTGATGAAGGTTTCTGTCTCGAAGTCCATGCGACCCGAAGCGCTCGCGCAGGCATTGGCAGCTGTTGCCACATCGATGGGACCTGCGGTGTTGTTGCCGCCGAACGCAAGCTGGCGAATCAAGCCGCCGTCGAGGTCGAAGTCTGTTCCGAGGCCGGGGTCCCCATGGACGGGTCCTTGTCCATGGGGTGGGAGGCCGCCACCGCCATGAGGGCGTGCGCTAATGGTGGGGGCAACGTCTTTCCGCGCTTTTCTGCGCGGCGGAGGATACCCCGACAGGCCGTGCCACTCAAGAAATACCGCTGCGGCAGCTCGCCAGTTTCCAGCACATCCGACAACAAAGACGCGGCGCCGTCGCTGGGGTACTCTGAAATGTTCAGCGTTAAGAACTCGGTAGGCGACCCCATACCCGCATTCGACCAGCATCCGGAGGAAGGCTCCAAACGTCCGTCCGTCGTCAATCGACAGGACACCGGGGACGTTCTCCCACACCACCCATAAGGGCCGGAGTCGATCAGCAAGTCGAGCAAACTCGATGGTGAGGTTGCCACGCGGGTCATCCAGTCCCGCTCGTTTACCGGCGACGGAGAAAGACTGGCAAGGTGTTCCTCCGGCCAAAAGGTCGATTGTTCCCACATCCTCTTTTCCAATTCTTGTAAAGTCGCCTATGTTGATGACATTGCCGTAGACGGGCAAATCAATAACATTGCGAATGGCTGCGGCACGGCGTTTTGACTCTTTCCTGTCGGGTGCATCATGCGGACTTGGCATGTGTACGGGGCGCGAGGCGCGATAGCGCGAGCGCAAGAGCCAACAGCAGAATGGATCGATCTCCGCGAAGGCCGCTGGCGTCCAGCCGAGAGGCTGCCATGCGACCGAGACGGCTTCGATGCCGGAGCAGACAGAGAGGTATCTCACTTCGCGCCTCTCGGCCGGGGACCGCGCTTGCGTTTGCACAGAATCCGGAGCGCCGCGAGGATGTGCGCCATCGACGTATTGCGTCCATAGAGCACCATGCCCACATTGCGCACAGGGGCCAGATCACCAACTCGGTCCACCAGCAGCAGAGGAACACACAAATCGGATTTGAGGAGACGATCAATCAACGTGCCCACGACGTCATCCTGCCGGGCATGGATCAGAACGGCGCAGGCAAGCCGGGTGCGGTCGGCCAGCATGAGTTCCGCAGCCTTGCTGCTGTCGTCGGCAGCAGTGACCTCGTAAGGATGCAGCCGCAGCGCAAGCACGGAAGCCGATAGCAATTCGCGGTCGGCGCAATAAACCAGAATGGGTTTCTTCCGTCGCATGGCGTCAGTTCCCGAATGCCTGGTCTTCGTGGACGTAGCTGATAACGAGGCCGAGGGGATTGGTGAGCAACATCGCATTGGGGACTTCATCGCGGAAGCCGTAGACGACGTTGGCCGTCCAGCGTTCGCGGCGCTGCTCCTGCTGGTCGCCCAGCGAACGGAAGACCTTTTCGAATTCGATGTGGGCGCGGTATGGAGCCTGGCGCGTGTCCTCCAGGACCACGGCCTTAATCTCGATGTCCACGTTGGAAGCGCTGGGATCGAGCAAGAAGGAGTCGAGTGTTTTGGCCTTGTTTACCTGCGCCAGCGTGGCCGACTGCAATTCGTTTGAGAAAAAGTTGAGGGACTCGGAAAAATCCCGATGCAATGTGGCGTGATTCCGTCCGTAATACAACTCTGCCCAGCGGGCAAGGTAGTATTTGCCGACGCGCTCCACCGGCACCTTTGAGAAGTCGGCATAGTTCAGCACCTGACCACGCCCTGCGTCGGTGATGGAAATGACGAGCGGCTTCAGCCGCAGGGCAGCGGTCTGTGCCCGGTAGAGGAGCGCAAGCAGCGTGAGTGCGACGGCGAACAAAATCAGCAGGGCGACTTTCAGGTACGTGTTGGTGACGACCGGCTCGGCATACAGTTCCAGAAATTTGTGTCCGGCCTCGGTTGCGGCGAAGGTGGTTTGCTTGGCCATGAATTAGCTCCCCATGGGGCTGACCCAGGTCCCGGTGCGACCGCTGAGGATTGAGCCCGTCAGTTCCGGTATCTTGATTAGCCCGAAGATGCAGACAAACAAGGTGATGAAGAGCGCAGGCAGGATCGTCAACGCGTTCGAGATGCTGATCGTGCCGATGGCCTGAAACATCGACGCGAGAACTTTTGAGAAGACGTAAATGAAGGCCGAGGCAATCACCTGATAGAAGCTGAAGCCGATGAAAGCCTTGAGCCATCCCCAGAACAGCCAGTCCAGCTTGGGTACGATGAACCAGGGAATGAAGATGGGACCAATGAGCACGCAGACGGCGGAAGCCACGTAACCGTAGGCGATGACGGCAAAGGCCACGGCCTGCATAGCAGCCAGAAGGACCGCGATGAGCAGGAAGGTCAGATCTTCGAGGATGTTGAAGCTGCCGGGCGGTGTGCCGAGTTGTTGCTCGGCATTGACGACGGTATCGGCGATCTGTTGCGTCTGATCGGACTCAATCTGGGCCGAGAGATTGAGCGCTTCCTTGGTAATAAGGTCCGAGAAACTGTATCCAACGCCGGGAATGGGTGTCGAGTAGTAGGTCAGCATTCCCAGGCCGAAGGAGATCATCAGGATCAGGTCGGCGAACTTGGCGAAGTGGAAGCCGCCCTGTCCTTGCGAAGCGGAGAGGGCCGATTTCACGCCGAACCAGACGATGAGAATCACCGCCAGGCCACGGAAGATATCGAGTCCCGTGGCCTGGAGTGCGGCGCTCTTGGATGAGAGCAACTGACTGATGGCGTTTCCGAGAAAGGTAAACGGGTTCTGCGGCATCCATTACCTCCCGGTGGGGCTGAGCGAGATGGAGTGGATCGAATCGCTCACGCCTCCGGTGACGTTCTGCATGGTGTTGGGAAAGTTCTGCTGGAAGTAAATTGCGTTGTTGATGGCGCGGTTCTGGGCGTCGATCTGCTGCTTCTGCGCAGTCAACTGCTGCTGGATTTCAGCCATGAGAAGCTGGTTGGTGTCCTGCTGCGAGTGAATCTGCAACAACGTGGCCGAGTTGATCTTGCCGAGGAGGGCGTTCTGCGTCTGCTGCGTCGGGTCGGTCGAGAACGTGTCCGATTCCAGATTGGCGAGCTTGCTGGCGAATGCCTGGGCGTCCGTGCGGATGGTTCCGAGTGTGGCAAGCGTATTGGTGGTTGTGCTCTGCGCCAACTCCGACGTGGCGTATTGATTGGC
>CAZPZL010000298.1:0-3896 GCA_964590925.1 uncultured Granulicella sp. | reverse complement strand
CGCCCGGCACCGACATCGCCTTCTCGGAGGCCCGCACCGAGGGCAATCGCGCCTTCGCCAACAAAATTTGGAACGCCGCAAGATTCATATTTATGAATAGGGATCGCGCATTAGAAGCAGGGATCCGGGTCAAGACTGGCGAACTTACTCGCGGCACTGAACGCGTAAATAATTGGCCGATTGAAGAACTGTGGATACGATCACGACTAAACAAGACAGCGAATGACGTTAATTTAGCTCTGGTGAATTATCGTTTCGACGAAGCTGCCAACTTTATTTATCAATTCTTTTGGGGAGAGTTCTGCGACTGGTATCTGGAAATCGTCAAGTTGCGTCTTAATTTCGACGATGCAACCAAATTTGATGAAACAACTGCATCTCTTGCATCTCTACTGTATATTTTCGAGGCATCCCTGCGACTGCTTTCGCCGTTCATGCCGTTCATTACAGAAGAAATCTGGCATGCGCTCTACGCAGGCTGGCCACCGGCGAAGTCTATAGCCCTTATGCCTTATCCTGTGTACATTGACTACGATGACACTCTCAAACAAACATTCAAGTCATCCGAAATTTCTATGCAGCTCATGCAACAAACTATCACGGCAATTCGTTCCCACCGAAAAGAACTTGGTGTACCGGAAAAGCTGTTATTGCCAGTAAAGATAGCTACTGGTGGTTCAGATGTACTCAATCGAAATTTGGATATTTTAGAGAAGCTGGCAAAGGTTAGCAGTGCCGAGATCGTTAGCTTTACCGACCGCAACACCGGCGGCAAATACGGTCACTTGAAATGGCAATCCTTTGGACAAGTTGACGTCTTTCTTGAATACGAGAAAGAAATTGATGTGGCGGCGGAGCGGGAGAGGCTGACCAAGGATCTGGCCAAGTACGAGAAGGGGTTGGCGGCGGCGGAACGGCAGCTTGGCAATGCGGGATTTGTGGCCAAGGCTCCGGCGCAGATCGTCGAGGGGTTGCGCAAGCAGGCCGCAGAGACGCTGGCGCTGAAGCAGAAGGCAGAGGCCGCGCTGCGGAGTCTTCCGGGGCAATAGAGCGATTTCTGTAATGAGGTAGACCGTGGTGGAACGACGAATGCAGATTCCCTTCGGGAATGACAAGTAAAAGAGCAGACAAAAGCAAAAGCAGATTCCTTCGCTGCGCTACGGAATGACAAACAAAGCGAAACGAATTTCGTTGTATAGCGTAACGCTTCGGTATACGATGTTTTTGTGATCAAGAGCTTCCGGCACAAGGGCGTTCAACGATTCTTAGAGACGGGTTCGAAGGCGGGCATACAAGCCAGGCACGCTGTGCGGCTGAATGTTCAGCTTACGGCGCTCGATCTTGCCCATTCGCCGGAAGAGATGAACATGGCTGGCTGGAACTGGCACGCCTTGAAGGGCGAGCTGACGGGCTTGTGGGCGGTGAGCGTCAGTGGAAGCTGGCGATTATCCTTTGGGTTCGATGGCGAGGATGCCATCCTTGTCGATTATCTGGACTACCACTAAGGAGAAATTATGAGGATGTATAACCCGGCACATCCCGGAAAGTTGATTGCGGACATTCTGGAGAATGGAAACCTGAGCGTTGGCAGTTCCGTCACTGCATTGGCAAAGCATCTGGGCGTGACGCGCGCGACACTATCGCGCGTGATCAATGGGAGAGCTGCGGTATCAGCGGATATGGCATTGCGACTACAGGATGCGCTTACGGTGAAGGCCGACTTTTGGCTGCGGATGCAAGCGAAGCGGGATCTTTGGGTGGCTTCGCAGAAGAAGCGGAAGAAGGTGACGAGTGTGGTGGTCGTCGAGCGGCAGAAAGCGGCTTGATCGGTAGCTCGTTTGCGATTTGGTGTGGCGATCTGGGTTGGCTGGGTTGGGCGGGCTGCGGTCTGAGATAATAGAAGGAACTGTGCGTAAAGTTCGGATTGAGCACCCCCCGTCGCAAGCGGCAGGGAATCGGCACCGAAGAGATTGAAGATCAGGATTGAGGTTCAGAATAATGGCAACAGCTGTGTCTCCCGATGTGAAGACCATGCACACGCTCCCTGGCGACGCGGTGCGACAGATTCAATGGCGGTTTGCGGATCGCTTCGACTTGCAGATGCTGGTGCAATCGTCGCGTGCAGTGGCGCGGACGACGGTGGCGCAGATGGTTGCCGCCGGAGAGCGGAACACCCACGAGTGGACGCCAGCCAAGGCCGAGATGATGGAGGCCTTTGATCGTGCTGGAATTACGGCTGCTTTCATGGAGCCCGAAGAGGGCGGATTTATCGCCGGGCCGAAGAATCTGGCGCTGTCGCTGGCGGCGTTTGAGCTGGCGTGGGTTGATGGTGGCGCGGCGACCGGCAGCCTCGCGAGCTTTCTCGCACTGGCTCCGATTCATGAGTGCGGGACCCCGGAGCAGATCAATCACTACAAGACGCTGGCTGCGCCTGCGCAGGCGGGCGAGGATCGCAAGCCCTGGCGCGGGGCGTTTGTGTTGACCGAACCGCTACCCTACGTCGGTGTGGATACAGGAATGTTGAGTGGAAAGCTGCGTGTGGCCGAGTGGAAGGACGGCGAGGAGCCGATTCTGCAGGCCGACAAGCGCGGGCGCTTCATCACCAATATTGCCTTCGCCAACTTCGTCACCGCAGCCGTCGCCTCCGACGATCCGCGCATTAAGGGCAGCTGCATGGTGATTCTGGAAGAGGGTGACGAGGGGATCTATGATCGCGGCACAGCGACCAAGAAGCTGGTGCATCAGCTCTCGTCGACCGGCGACCCGATCTTCAACCTGAAGGTTCCGGCGAGCCGGATTATCGGCGGATATACGGTGCAGGACGGCGTGATTGTGCCGAACTTCAACCACGGCGAGGTGATCGAGGCGGTCTTTCGACGGACGCGCGTCACCGTCGGCCTGATGACTGCGGCGAAGCTGCTCTCGGCCGTTGAGCCCGTGATTCGCTATCAGCGCGAGAGATTCCACGGAGCGGCTGGCGTGAAGCCGGGTTCGATGCGCTACGAGCAGGGAATTCAGCAGCGCGAGGACGCGTTGCATCGGCTGGTGGACATCTGGGCGACGGGCGAGGCTGCGGCATCGCTGGGATTCGCTGCGGCACGGGCATTCGACGAGCTGGAGCCGCTGGAGAAGCAGAAGAATGCGCTGATGAAGGAGCTGGGAGTCAGCGGCAAGCGCGCGGTGTTGAAGGCTCTACAGGAGAGCGAGCAGAAGGCGATTGCGCTGCTTGGCCTGTCGGCGAACGATCTGCGACGCGAGGCTCTGGAGGCCGATCCTATGGTGCAGTTCGTGCTGAAGGATTCTGAGGCCGACGTGCTTTGTCCGGCGACCAAGCTGTGGAACACGGGCGTCGGGGCCAACCAGATGCGCGAGGCGCTGAGTTTGATGGGCGGCTACGGCATCACGGAGGATTGTCCCGGATTTCTGGCCAACAAGTGGATGGACTCGCAGCTTGAGGCAACCTACGAGGGGCCGGAGGCGGTGCAGCGGCGGCAGTTGACGATCACAATGACGCGTGAGGTCTTTCTGGCACAGTTTCGCTCGTGGATTCTGGAGATGCGGCGGATTGCCGGCGAGGATCCCGGTACAGGCGCCTGCACGCTGGCCTCGGCGATGGAGATGTGGCTTTGGACACTGGGACACCTGCAGAAAGCAACTGATCCGGCGGGAAACAAGCTCTACCACGGGCAGAGGCAGGGAGTGACCTTCGCGCTGGCCGATGCGCTGTGTTGGCTGTTGGCTTCGCGCTGGCAGATTTTGGATGTGCTCGAACTCCAGAAGCGTGGTGGTGACGATGCCGTTGCGGCAGAGGGACTTGCAGGGACCGTCCAGTTCCTCAGCAATCTGTGCCATGTGCAGGCGGCGCGGGCGGCGGGCGAGGTCTCGCGCATCTCTGC
>CAZPZL010000297.1:2000-3900 GCA_964590925.1 uncultured Granulicella sp. | reverse complement strand
ACCTTCTGCGCTCCATCGGCCAGACGATGTGCCAGATCACGCAGCGGAGCCGAGACCTGTTTTTCCATGATGTACAGCGAACCGCCAGCGATGAGAATAGCGAGCAGGAAAAGCGCCCCCCCCATCCAGGCCTGCCGGTTGGTGGAGGCGTTGACGGCATCGAGTTCCGACTGGTAGCTGGTCTTTCCGACCATTGTATAGAAGTCGCTGAGCGACTGCTCCATGGCTTTGCTATCCTGATCGACTTTGGCGAGATTACCCTGTGTGTCGGAGGACATGGTGGTTGCGGACATGGCGCTGGCGTAGACACTCTTGGAGCGGGAGTGCAGATCAGTGAATCGGGCGAGCAGGTCGTCAGCCTGCTGGCGCAGATCGGGGCTGAACTCTAGTTTGTCGCGCGCTGCAGCCAGAGCAGATGCTCCGGACGCAGCTTCACTGTCTCCGCTGTTGAGCACCGAGGCGTCCTGCATGACGACTGCGTCCTTATAGGACTTTTCCAGCTTCTGATAGCTGGCCTGCGTCTGAAGCAGACTGGCCGCCGCAGGAAACAGCGAGTCAGAGGCGATATGGAGGTGCTTCTGCGTGGTGGATGTAGTCCACTCCATCAGACCGAAGAAGAGGATGTAGCCCAGACCCAGAACTCCGATGCTACAGAGAAGTTTTCCGCGAATACCCATGATGTTGAATCCTTCTGGTACCTAATATCGACTTCGTCGGAGCGAACTTGAGCACATGCCCGCTTAACTCTTCTCAAAGTTCACACTGACAGGGAAGGTATCGGTGGTGTCGCCCGGAGCGAACTTCCACTGCTTGACCGCGTCTATGGCAGAGGGGGCGAGCAGCTTGTTACCGCTGGTCGATTCAGCCTTGATAACCTTGCCCGTGGGATCAACCGTGGTGTTGACCACGACGACTCCGGTAATGCCCAACTGTCGCGCAATCGGCGGATAAACCGGCGGAATTTTGTGAACCGCAGCCCGCTCCTGCGCCTGGATCGGCGCAACTGCAAAGAACAGCAGAGCAAAGGCAAGCAGCGAGAGCACTCTGGATATGTTGGCGAAGAGTGAGGAGCGAACCTGCTTCGATTTATTAATTAGGCGGTACATTTTTTTTCTCCAAGATTCGGTTCCGTACTCTTTGGGTTATCGGCGCGCAGCAGCTAAGACTGATAGGCGAAGATAGTCCGGGGGGGTACCATCGTGTAGCGTGTCTTTCGCCGAAGCTGCAACGCTTTGCACAGTTGCGAAACCAACTCCGCCGTCGCTCCGGTGACAACCGTCACGGGGTATACTTTGTAGACAACATCGGCAATTCAACGTGGGGAGAAGAGACAATGAGTGCTAGCGAAAATCAGCCGCAGACAAACAAAAATGGGGCCTGTCCCAAGGGCTATGACGGTCCGGCACCCACGCCGCGCGCCGAGTGGATCGCCCGTCGCCGCGAGGAGGTCGCACGCTCCGGCGACAACAACATGAGCCAGATGCACTTTGCTCGCAAAGGCACCATTACCGAAGAGATGGCCTACGTCGCCAAGGTTGAGAAGGTAACTGCAGAGTTCATCCGCGACGAGGTCGCCATAGGTCGCATGATTCTGCCAGCCAACATCAACCACCCAGAGCTGCGCCCGATGGCTATCGGCGTCGGATCGCAGTGTAAGATCAACGCCAACATCGGCAACTCCGCCATGGTCTCCAATGTTGACGAGGAGCTGCGCAAGCTGCACACTGCCGTCCACTTTGGAGCCGACACCGTGATGGATCTATCGACCGGCGGCGATATTCCCATGATTCGCCAGCAGATCCTACGCCATTCGCCGGTTGCAATCGGCACCGTGCCGCTGTATGAGGCTCTCGCGAGGGTCAAAAAGCTGGAGGACCTTAACATTGACCTGTATCTGGAG
>CAZPZL010000297.1:0-1990 GCA_964590925.1 uncultured Granulicella sp. | reverse complement strand
TCGTAGACTACTTTACCATCCACGCCGGTGTCCTAATTCAGTACATCCCCCTAGTGGCCAAGCGCGTCACTGGAATCGTCAGCCGCGGCGGAGCGATTCTGGCCCAGTGGATGACCTCACACCATAAGCAAAATTTCCTCTACGAAAACTTCGACCGCATTACTAAAGTAATGGCAAAGTACGATGTCTGCTATTCGCTGGGCGATGGCCTGCGCCCCGGCTCGCTGGCCGACGCCAGCGACGAGGCCCAGTTCTCCGAGCTCAAGACGCTGGGCGAACTCACCCGCTCGGCGTGGCAGTCCGACGTACAGGTCATGATTGAAGGCCCCGGACATATCCCCATCGACCAGATCAAGTTGCAGGTCGATAAGGAGATCGAGCTTTGCGACGGCGCGCCCTTTTACGTCCTCGGCCCTCTGGTGACAGACATCGCTCCCGGCTATGACCATATTACTTCCGCCATCGGCGCGGCAATGATTGGTTGGCACGGCGCGGCGATGCTATGCTACGTCACACCCAAGGAGCACCTCGGACTACCCAACGAGAAGGACGTCAAGGACGGAATGATCGCCTACAAAATCGCCGCCCATGCCGCCGACGTGGCCCGCCATCGTCCTGGCGCGCGCGACCGCGACGACGCCATCTCGCAGGCACGCTATACCTTCGACTGGGACAAGCAGTTCGCGCTCTCGCTGGACCCGGAGACGGCGCGCGCCATGCACGACGAGACTCTGCCCGACGACTACTATAAGGAGACGGCCTTCTGCTCTATGTGCGGGCCAAAGTTCTGTAGCATGAACTGGTCCAGTAAGGTTGATAAGTTCAATGAGCGCGAACACGGCCTGACCAAGCCCGACCTCACACAGATCGTCAACGAGCAGATGGCGCTGCGCGGGTAAACCTACATCGCATCCTTACACTTTCGACGCATAAAGAATGGGCCACTAGCTCAATCGCATAAATCCTAGAGGATTTTATCCACGGCTTCGACGGCGGTTTCAACGCAGCGTTTGCAGGTCCGGTTACGCAGGTCGTTCTGCTGGAAGAAGTCATGGCCTTCAGGAGTGTTGAGGTCGCAGCCAAGCAGGGTGCGGCAAATGGTTGATCCGCGCTCTGCCGCGAACTGCGCAAGGAGTTCGCGCACCTTGAGGTAGGTCTCGTCGGTGGCGGACTTGTCCTGTCCCTCGCCACGTCCGTGTTTGACGCCAAGGGCAAAAACGCCGCCGGAGATGGCTCCGCAGACCTCTTGAGCGCGGCCCATTCCGCCGCCAAACCCGCAGGCCATCTTCATGGCAGCATCCTTGTCGAGGCCGAGATCGTCGCAGAAGGCGTATAGGACCGACTGTGCGCAGTTGTATCCGCTCAGTAATTTTTCAACCGCAACGTCGCTTCTTGCACTCATAGACCTCTCCTATTTTTTACCGAAGACATCTCCCATACGACGGATCTGCGCCCCAACGCCGCGCAGCTTCTCTTCGAAGTGCTCGTATCCACGATCGAGGTGGTAGACGCGGTCTAGGATGGTTTCGCCATCCGCCACCAGCGCGGCCAGCACCAGTGACGCCGAGGCGCGCAGATCCGAGCACATGACGGCGGCGGACTCCAGCTTGCTTGGGCCACGAACCGTGGCGGTGCGTCCCTGCACGCTGATCTTTGCGCCCATGCGGTTCAGCTCCTGCACATGCATGAAGCGGTTCTCGAAGATGTTCTCGGTGATGATCGAGGTGCCTTCGGCCTGTGTGACGAGGGCCATGAACTGCGCCTGCATGTCGGTGGGGAAACCGGGATGCTCTTCGGTGGAGATGTCTGTTGCTTTGAGCGAGCCGCCCGAGCGGACGCGGACGCTGTCCTTGCCGACCTCGAGCTTGACGCCGCACTCGGTGAGCTTGGCGAGCAGCGCGCTGAGGTGGGCCGGGTTGCAGCCCTCGACGTTGAGGTCGCCGCCGGTGATGGCTCCGGCGATAAGGAAGGTTCCGGCCTCGATGCGGTC
>CAZPZL010000296.1:0-3902 GCA_964590925.1 uncultured Granulicella sp. | reverse complement strand
GCCTTTGGCGACCAACGTTACTGCGGCTGTCCCGCCCACGGCACCCCGAAGTGCAATTCAAGGTCCTCGGCTTCAGCAGCGTCTTCGTGAGAAACGTTCAACGGCATATGTTCAGACGATGACGCGTCTGGACGCCGGCACACACCACGCAGACCGGTCGGCACTGGACGCTTTGACTGCGGCGATTGCCAACGAGTTTCCGGATCTCGGTATCGAACAGCGACCTATAGGCGTTGTGAGCCAATGCTATCTGGGCGCACCATACGAGGTGCATATCTGTGACCTGGGAGGCGGCATCATCGAGCACTTCGAGACATTCCGGGCGATGCCGCCGTTGTTCGAGCGTGCCAGAGTGCTGGCGCTGCATCGGTCATACGCCTTTGTCGAAGTCTATCCCGATACGTTGAGAGCCGTCACGCCGGATGGCGCGGTATCTGTCATTGAGTAATAGCGGAAAGGACATGAAATGGGTACAGTAAACGTCGATTTGGGGCCGGTCGTTGACGCAATCAACGCCACCAATCACAATATACGGGTCGTTGCGCAAGCCATAGATACTGTCGCCAACCGCGTAGATTATGTGGCACAGGAGCAAGCTGACGCCAAGAGCAAATTGGAGGATCTGTGTGCCGAGTTTCGGGAATTCGTTGCCGCAGACACACGTCAAAAGGAACGGCAGTTCGCTGCCACTCGTGTTATCGAGGTGAGGCAAGAACTAGAGAGGAGGTTCGGCCACTACGCCGACGTTCGGCGACACAGCACCGGAATTCTCCAAGCAACGGATCTCGCCGTCGTCCGTGAAGACACGCTGCGAACCGCCACGGAAGAGCTTATGCTGGCATGTCCGGGCTACTGGTTGGCTCCAGCTCTAGTCGCCTTGACGGGGTGGATTGTCGACAACAGGACGCTCGCAGAGAGGGCGTTGGCGGAGGCCATAAAGCGAGATGATTCTAAGGCCTCGCTGTTTTTCTCCCTCATCTGCCGTCGAGCGAGGCGCATGGAAGCGGCCGCCAGATGGCTGACCCGGTACTTCCAGATTCAAGATCCGGTCGCCCTGGACCGCGAAGTCGTCGTAATGCTCGACGCCCTCGCAAACGGTGTGTTCGGCGGGGCCGCGCTTACTACATGCTCTTCGGTAATCGACGAGTGGCTGACCGAGCTCGAACAGCAGGCTGGCTTCCCAGAGGAGCAGCGGAAGCGTTGGGCAGAGGTGCTGGACATTATGGCGCCGAAGGCCGGGCCGGGCGAGTACCCGACGTTGCGCAAGTACAGCAGTACGTGGCCGAGGCTGGAGGCATCATTGGCAGCGGCTCGGCGAAACCAGGTGATCCAGTCTTTCTTCGAGCAACTGTTTACGGGTGAGATCATCGTGCCTCCGAGTCTGGAGGCAGCCGTGGATGCCCTTCTCGATTCCCTTGTCACCAATTTCGACGACGAAGAACTGCCGCTGCGCCGGGAGGAGCGGCGGCTGCAACTAATTGTGGAGGAGGGCGGAGACAAATCGGCTGCCGTCCGGCGCTTCGGCGCCGAATCGGACTCACTGAGGGAGCAGACGAATTTTGCGGCGATGCTAACGAATTCGGCTATGTACCCCGAGCGTTCTGGCGCTACGCGCGCTACTCAACGATACGCTGTGTCACGATGCCGGCAGTGGATCATTGCAGGATTCAATGATCTAATCGCTCGCGACCGTGCGCGGGTTCCAGTGGATGTCGAAATCGCGTGTGGCTCGTGGAAGGGGAGCACCAGGGACGGCTTCAATGAACAGCAATTGAGCGCCGACATTAATCAGCACTACGGGAATCGGATTGAACAGGCTGTCAACGCCGTCCGGATTACTGGGGGGACATGGGCCGTGCTGGTCATCGGCCTACTCTTCGGCCTATTCATCGCCGTGAACGGCGGGCAGGCTATTCTGTTCGGCGTCCTAATCATGGCAGCTGCCGGTGCCTACTTTTACTTCCAGTACCAGAATTTGGACAAGCAGCGGCAGAGGACCAGAGAAGCCCTTGAGAAGGAAAGGGATGACGCTGGCAAGATACTAAAGGCGGCCTTGGCCGAATTGACAGATCTACGGCGGGAGACGGCCCAAGAAGATGCGAAGGCGGATGGCGTCTTGGAACTCCTGTCTGCCCTGAGCTCGCCGCAGTTTATTCTCAAACGGCCTGACCAGGCCCGAATCGTTGTTGCATAGAAGGAGAGATGATCCATGCCTACTCGACCGATGCTCGATGCGAACCCATCCAGCGGCAGCGCACCACCTTCCCGGAGCACTAGCCCTGTACAAACGCAGTCTGATTCTCCTCTGGCGAGCCAGCTGCCAGGATGGGATCTCGTGCCAGCTCATACGCTGCTGGTGCGGCGTCGCTCCGCACCAGCAAACAAGCCGGTGATCCCCTCGCCGGCTAGCGAACCGCCTCGAATACCTCAGGCATCTCCAAGAAGCACGACGGCGGTCGCAAGTCCAACATCGGTGGCACAGTTCTGCGAAAACTGCGGCGCACGGGTGGAGGATGGCTCCTCGTTTTGCATGGCATGCGGGACAAAGGTGGGTTGAGGGGCCGCTCGATTCTTTTCGTGATTGGAAGATGCGATGAATGGGCCACACACGTACGCTGAATGGCTGCCCCTGCTTGACAAGTTCCGGGCGGGAGAAGATCTCGTCATCGATAGCCTGAGGGAGGGAACAATTGAATGGACAAGCGTCGTGGCGGAGCGATGGACTCGGCAGGTCGCCGATAGCCTAACGATCAGGCTGCGGGTTCTCTCGAAGCAACTTCAGACAAGCCTGGACCGGGCGCGGGGGGATTACTTCGCAATTTCGACTGCGCTGCTCCTGGCGCGTCGTGGACTAACCCCGTTGCGGGCGTTCGTAAGCCTGCAGGCGTTGCCTCCCGATGTAAAAGACCACTTGGCGTCCGAACTGGATCGTTGGGCAACCGAGACCCAGAAGTCCCTAGAGCGCCATGCAGAAGGAGTCCGCCACGATCAGGGTAGATTACTGAAAACGATTCGCGACCACCCTTTGAATACCCCAGTTGATGTCCCCCCGAATCCACCCGTAGTCCAAAGCTCGGAGAGTGGCAGTCCGGCGGTCCGAGGCCGTCGCGTCATCTTATGAGGCCCTAAACCCATGCCTGATTTCGTTACATGCCGGCAAACGATGCTCCTGTATCTGAAGGCGCGCATTCCGTTCATCTCGCTTCGGACGGATGAGCGGGACCGCGCGCTCGAACTGTTTCGTTGCATGGCTACCGACCTCAACGTTCCGATCTACCATCACACGCTGTCGCAGGGTGTCCGCGACATCGCCACTAATCGGGTAGTGAACGAGGACCGCTCTGTTGCGGGTGCCCTCGATTATGCGAGCCAGCAGATACTCCAGCGCCAGAACCTCACTTTTGTCCTCACGGAAGTGCAAGACATCGATGGTGACACGCCCATCAGCCGCCAAATGCTGGACGTAGCTTCCTCCGCGACCGAGCGCGGCGGTTCCATCGTCGTGATCACCACATCCAGTATCTGGCCGCGGCTACAGCGGCAGGGCATGACATTGGTTCTCGATCCACCGAACGAAGATGAGATGCGAGCGATCATTGCCGAGTGCCTTTCGCCGTACCGAGGATCTGTGCAGATCGAGTGGGGAGAGCCAGAACTCACTGAGGCCGCTACCATATTGGCCGGTGTGACGAGGATCGAGGCCGAGAACGCCGTTGCTACTTTTCTCGCGAAGGGTTCAATTCTCAAGTCGGATCTGGCCGAGTTGAGCAAGGTAAAGGACCGGATCTTTTCTGATATTGCCGGGCTTGAGAGAGTGAAGACATCCGCGAAGGAAGTCACGGTTGGGGGCTTAGCGGGCTTGCAGGCTTGGCTGGAGAAACAGCGTCCGTTGCTGACCATGG
>CAZPZL010000295.1:0-3964 GCA_964590925.1 uncultured Granulicella sp. | reverse complement strand
TACTGCTGGGCGATCAATCACCTTAACCTCACCAGATGATTGCAACCGATTGTATGAATTAAACGAAAGTTGAATCTTAAAGCCAATATGCTCGGCACTTCCCAAGGCTGGGTAAGTGCGGAAAAGTTGATCTTTGCCGCGCTGGTCGAATTTGACCGTTTCATATTGTTGGGCCCATTCTTCGGGCAGGATGATGTCGAAGGTAACTTCCTTCAAGGTCTCTATATAGGCTCGCATGGCCAGAGCGCGCAGATCGGCGTCGTCGCTTCGAAAGGCCAGCCGCAGAGCCGTTTGAATCATGATCGAGTCGTGGGTGTTCAGGATCGTCTCCAGATTTGCCATGCGCGCATTCGGATCCGGGTCGCCGATCAACTCCGGAATTCTTGCCAACTGATCGCGCCGGGCCTGCGCTGAAGCCGCGGAGAACGGTGCGGCGGGTGGTGGTGCAGGCTGTCTTGCGCTCTGGGCGATGGCAGACAGCGTCGAGAGAAAAAGCAATGCGCTGGCCACTAGAAGCCGATGGCGAGCAACTGTTCGGGAGAGCACAACTTGCGTGTTCTTCATGCTGAAATTCTGCCAGACTACATACGAACAAGCAACACAATTTCAACGCAATCCGCGCTGACGCAGAGGTGGGTGATCTCTGCCACACTCACGGGCGACCAATGTCTTGCTGAGACGGCTTATTTCATTGGTACAAACGCGATTCTGAGATAGGTAACCGAAAATCAGCTATGGCGACTGGGATCTCATGGCCTTCCGCCAAGCTGGGGTCCGAGTAGGCTTCCGAAGCCTGCACCGTTTTACCTTTAACGTTCCGACATTTGGCAAGTGCGCCAAACTGGATGCGCGCATTGGGTTGTTGGCACCCTGTTTCGCGCATTACGATCGTCGATGAAAGGGGCATACGCCTGATCTTGGCGCGTCCATTGTGCTGTCCGCCGATCCCGACATCGCCGTACTGCTTGTGATTGGAGCCAACGATCCCTCCATTTGCGGCGATGGACGCCTTTCGGAAATAGGTATTGCCCCGAGAGCAAAAGAAACGACTACTGGTCGCGTTGAAACGACAGAAGCCGGTGGAGTTGTCCGGGGTCCTGTACGCTGGCGCGCGGCGGCCGCGGACTCAGCCGGCGGCTCGATATTCACTGTTGAGCCAACCAGCCCCGCTGATCACATTGAGAAAGGATGGAGCGGTAGCGTTGTACTGGACAACTACGGTCTGCTCGGCATTGTCTTTGAAGTGGATTCTGAGCGCAACGAAGCATACGCAGTCCGTGCCGACCTCATTCGCGGATTAGTCGATAGCGCGCGGAAAGGTTCGACATCAGCAGTGAATGCGGCACCCGTCGAAGCTCTGGTCGTTCAACTGGCGGGATCGACACCGGACCCGAACCACAGCTCAAATGATATCTGCAAATCAGGGAGCTCCGCATGCTTGGCTGAGCACAGCCCGGGCCGGATATCCTTTATAATCAGCTTGGAAAAGCTCATTTACTTGAAGGGTGTTGAGTTGGGATTATCGTATTTGGGGGATGCTCCTTCAGGGATGGATGTTGCTGTAATCGCTGCCCCCGGCAGCGAAAACTGGACATGCTTAAACTACTGCCCGATCGCCAAGGTAGATACCTCGATCCATTGCGCCGTGGTCACATCAGCTGTGCACAGGATACGCCCGAAACTCAAGACCGGAAGCGACAGCACGTTGGCGCTGCCGTCGAATTCGATCCTGAATGATTTAGAAATCAGAAAATCGGAGATGAGATTCCCATCTTTGGGAAGTTGCGGTCATTACAAGCCATCGATCCACGAAGAGTCATATCATTCGATGGTCTGAAATCGAGATAACATGACATTCCCTGTCCCCAACCTATTGTCACTGATAACCGGTCTCCAGAAATCGTAAATGGGTCGAGCAAGTTGTTCGGCGCCTTTAACTCACCTGTTGACTCTGTGCTATTGTATCTCGTAAACGTTAGATGTAGCTTAAATCCAGAACTTGCAACAGGGCTCATATAGGAATACTTCTCAATTAGCTCGGCAGTCTTATGGGGATCGTCCTGAATCGCTTCGTATTCTCTCTCAACTTTGGCCGGCAAATGGATATCGAGGGTCACTTCCTTCAATCTGGCAATATATGCGCGGAAAGCTAAAGATCGAAGATTCGCGTCATCGCTCTGGAAGGCCAGACGTAACACCAACTGAATCATAGTTGCGTCATTGGTGTCCAGAATTGCTTCCATATTGGCGATTCGCGCATTTGGGTCCGGGTCTGCAAGGAGTTCCGGGAGTTTTGCCAGTTGATCGCGCCGTGCCTGCGCCGCTGCCGCCGATAGCGGTGTGGAGGTAGCTGTTACTGGCGTAGTCGTTGCAACTCGTCGTCTTGCGCTCTGAGAGACGGCAAGGAACGGTGAGAGTGAGAAGAGGAGAAATGTGCAGGCCAGCAGAAGCCGATGGCGAGCAACCGTTCGGGAGAGCACAGCTTGCGTGTTCTTCATGCTGGAATTCTGTCAAACAAAACTCGATATAGCAACAGAATATCGGCGAATTTATTGCGGACGCATACGGCGTGATTTGTGTCACACCGAATTCGAGATAAGTCCCGGAATGTCGCCTTAACCGGCTAATCTCTGCCCGTTTTCATGTTGTGCGGAGTTTGCGCGCCTCGTGAAGAATTTTCGTGAGGCGGTTGGAAAGCCGGTCGAGGCAAGTGCGCTCTAGCCCTCTCAGAGGTGGTCGACGAAACATCTCCAAGACATGTTGAGCGGCAAGCAGAGAGTCGATTACGCCATCAAGACCCGCGCGAAGTTGGGGGGATGAGACCTTCAGTTGGGGTATCAGATACTTCGGGTGGCAACGAGCCTGATGGAACTCGCGTTGAAGATCGGTCAGGGCCACATCCACGTAGCGCATGGTCATCTCTGGATTGGTGTGGCCGAGTAACTTCATCAGGACAGGAAAGCTGACACCGGCACGGAGCATTTCCGTGGCATAGGTGTGCCTGCTATTCCGGCGCCGGAGTATGTCGTGGATAACCATCTTTACGCATCTCGGCAGCATAAAGATCGAGGTATGAACCGAGTGGACTGTCCTGCTTGCAAAGTTGGTGGCACTTGAAAACCTGTTGCATTGGTGTTCCCCTTTCTGACTCGCTCATCAGGAAAACACCGTCGGAACTATGCCGGGCAACTTTTTCTCAGGCTGCTTGTCAACGGCCTAAAACCACAATCGTCCGGAATAGTCCGGAACCCGGCATAGTGTCTAAAACGATGCGGGTTGGCAAGCTGGATGCCGGTGGTCTGACGATGGTATCGGAACAGGGAGCGCAATCCAGCAGGAGTCATGCGTGTTCCATGAGCGGGACCTTTCAGCACGACGAACAGTGCGGCAGAACATGGGTTGGGCCGCTCCAGCTGTAGATAGTGATCGAGCAGTTGCGTGGTTTCCGGCGCCAGAGGGAGGAAGCGCAACTTGCCGCCCTTGCCGCGCACGCGCAACTGGGCTTCAGACAACAGCACGTCTTCCGGGTTCAGAGCCAGCACCTCGGCAGAGCGAAGTCCATGCATGAGCATCAAGCCCACGATGGCCAAATCGCGCGCGGTATGAAAGCTGACCCAGAAGCGCGCGACTTCATCGACGGAGAGCGGCACGATGTTGAGCTTGGGCTGCTTCACACGCAGCCTGCTTATCGCCACGCGCGGGCGGCCAAGGCCCATCGGCTTGCGCTGCAGGAAAGTCTGTTGAAACCCATGAGCGACTTGGCTTGGAGCATCCGGGAACGCGTTGCGAATGGCACGATCGACATCGGAAAGGCGCTCGTTGATGCTGGCTGCGGAAGGCCGCGGTTGCAGTCCGGACTGGAACCGCAAGTAGTCCAGCAGGGTCGATTCAGTAAGGTCCGCCACCGTGATCTCGGCGGTGTGATGGATGCTCTCCCACCAGCGAACGAAGTGCAGCAAGTTGT
>CAZPZL010000294.1:0-3967 GCA_964590925.1 uncultured Granulicella sp. | reverse complement strand
GCTACGATCTTGAGCGCGGCGACATCACTTTCACGAATCCGGTTCGCATCGAACCAAATATCGACTTAAGCGCCACAGCTCACGTCGAGGACTACGACATCTCCCTTGACCTGCTCGGTTCGCCGCAAAAACTCGCCGTCACGTATCGCAGCGATCCGCCACTCCCGGAGTCCGACGTTGTCTCGCTGCTCGCCCTTGGCCACTCCGCCAGTCAGCAGCGTCTCTATACCCAGCAGCAGGAGCAGACCATCGCCAATCCCACCACTGACGCGCTGCTCGGCGGAGCGCTCAACGCCACTGTCAGCAATCGCATACAAAAACTCTTCGGCGCCGGGTCCGTAAAGGTCGACCCGAACTACCTTGGCGCGTTTGGCAACTCCACCTCCCGCGTCACCGTCGAGGAGCAGTTGGGACGCAACGTTACGCTCACTTACGCCACCGACGTAAACACCACCAGCCAGCAGTTGCTGCAGGCTGAAGTGGCCATTAACCGCCACGTTTCCCTCGTCGTCGCGCGCGATGAGTCCGGAGTCTTTTCCATGGTCGTCAAGGCCACACGCCGCTATCGTTAAACGGCTTCGCGGTCAGCAGGATCGCCTGGTCACTGAACTTGCAAGGCGGCGTTCATTCCACCCGCTCTCCAGAAAGATCGCATTTTTCACGCAACCTTCCAGCCAATGGTTGTGTCTAATCAGGCGCGTAGGGCAGGCTGACAGACGAGCGAGATCGCTCATCGTGGACAGCCGCCGGAGCGCGTTTTGAGCATCACGGAGGAGGAAACAATCATGAAAACCGATAAGAGTTACCGCAAAGCCTTGGTGTTTTCTGCGGCACTTGCTGGGGCGATTCTTGTTCTTTCCCAGGCATCCCAGGCGGCGACCGGCGCAGCATCCGGCGGCTTCGGGGCTGCAGCAGCGGCGGACCAGCAGGATGTGGCCGGTGCAGTGCACGCCAAACTGAATAAGTCGCAATTCAAGGATGTACAGGTCAACGTGGATGCCAACGGGATCGCGACGCTGAGCGGCTCGGTTAGCCTCTATGAATACAAGGCGGACGCCGACAAGACTGTGCATAAAGTGAAGGGCGTGGTCGCGGTCCGCAACGACATCCAGGTAGCCGGCCCTAACGTTTCCGACAGCGACTTGCAAAAGAAGATCCTGGAGAAGTTGTCCTACGACCGCGTTGGCTATGGCAACGTGTTCGACGCCATCTCTCTCCAGGTTCAGAACGGAGTGGTAACACTGAGCGGTCATGCGCTCGACTACCCAAGCAAGGATTCGGCACTGGCCCTGGCGGCCACCATGCCGGGCGTTAAAGACGTAGTCGACGATATAGCTGTCGATCCGGTCTCGCCAATGGATGATCAGCTCCGGATGCAAGTGGCGCGTGCCGTCTACAGCTTCCCGTCGCTTAACAAATACGCCATCGATCCCGCCAAGCCGATCCGCATCTCGGTGCAGAACGGCAACGTAGGGCTTTATGGCGAAGTTGACTCGCAAGCCGACAAGGATGCCGCGGGCATCCGTGCCAACGGTGTCGCCGGTGTCTTCAGCGTTAAGAACTACCTGCAGGTCGCCGGTCAGGAGTCTGAGCATCACGGAAACTGAGATTGCAAGTCAGCATCAGCCAACCTTCGGCCTCGGCAGCGGATTAGTTGCCGGGGCCAAGTTGTCTTTGGATCAGCGCTGGCTGGACGGACGATTCACGCCTCTTCGGCAGAGATTCGCGCCGCCGATGCGAGCCTGGCAAAGTGATTTGCTGTAAAGTATCTCTTTGCCCGGCACGAACCGGTAAGCGAGGTTCTGTGCTCGGGGAGAAGGTGAGATGGATCCGAAGTTGCAGCACCCATCCGACGAAGAGCGGCATGCAACTTCCAGTTCTATTGCAGATTCTCCATATGAATCCGCCGAGAAGCGGCCGGAGCATGAGCACCACAGCTTCGACTGGTTTCTAGTTGGACCACATGGGTTGCGCGTCGGCTGGTCGATTCTCCTGTTTTATTTGATGTACCACCTCTTCCGAATCATTGTCGGAACCATCTTTTACTCGGCCGGTCTCATCGGCGAAACGAGCGATGATTCCGCCTCTTCGGTGATAATCGCGGAGCTGATCCCCTTTATTTCAATGGTGGGCGCCGCTTTGGTTATGGCCTTCGTCGAAGGCCGCCGCATCTCAAGCTACAATCTTGCCGGTCCGCGCCGTGCGTGGCATTTCCTCTCGGGCACCGCTGCAGGTTTCGCAGTGCTATCACTGCTCGTGGGAACACTTGCCTTGCGCGGGTGGCTCAGCCTCGGGCCATCGGCGTTGTCTGGCGCGCAAGCCTTGCGCTTCGGCGCTCTCTGGGCCTTCGCCTTCCTCGTCGTCGGAGCATTTGAGGAGGGACTTTTTCGCTGTTATCTGCTCTTCACGCTCGCGCGAGGCGTTAGTTTCTGGTGGGCGCTGGCTGCCGAGATTGCGATTTGCCTTTATCTTTTTGTCACGGGCGGCGGCCACGGCGCGTGGGGAGTTTACGCAATCGCCGGGCTGGGCATCTTGCCCTGCCTCACACTTCACAATCGGTCAACTGCATGCAGTGGATTTTGGCAGGCCGCGTGGGTTACTTCGACAGTCTTCGCCTTTTATCACACCAATAACAATGGCGAGAATTGGATTGGCGTCTTTGCCGCAGGCGCCATCGGCTTCGTTTTTTGCGTCAGCGTGCGCCTTACCGGCTCAGCCTGGTGGGCGATCGGTTGCCACACGGCGTGGGATTGGGCTGAGACCTTCTTCTATGGCACTGCAGACAGCGGTATGCAGGGGCAGGGGCACTATCTGTCGGCGAGTCCGGCAGGCAATTCGTTGTGGAGCGGTGGCGCTGACGGACCGGAAGGCAGCTTGCTGGTATTAGGCGCTATCCTTCTCCTGCTCCTGGCCCTGCTTCTTTTTCATGGCCGCCGAAAGCTCAAGGCGTCCGCCTCGCTGGTAGCAGAGCAAGGGGCGGGTTGAAAAATTCAAGTCATTCCACTTCACTTCGCACGCAATCTCTTCTGGCAATCATCGTAAGCCAGCGCTCGGCATCGCTGATCCGGCAGCGTATCCTGTAGCTGACCGATGACCGTCACGTCTTCATTGGGTCGGGCGTCCGCGAGTGCCATGCCCCCACCTTCTCAACGCAAACGCCGCTGGCCGCGGATTCTGCTCTGGACCGTTTGCAGCCTGCTTGTTCTCCTGCTGCTTGCCGCCGGAGCCGGCGTCCTTTGGTTACGCTCCGCCACTCTTGCAGCTCTGCCCCAACTGGATGGCGACCTGCATTTGGCTGGCCCATGGACGCAGGGCTTGGTATCACCGGTTACTGTCCGGCGCGATTCCCACGGCGTCCCGCATATCGACGCGAGCAATATCGACGATATGTTGGTCGCTCAGGGTTACATCACTGCGCAAGACCGTTTGTGGCAAATGGACAGCATTCGGCGCAGCGCGAACGGTGAGCTGGCCGAGATTCTCGGTCCCTCTCTCGTTAACTACGACAAAGCGCAGCGCGTGTTGCAAATTCGCCTGACAGCCCAGCGTTTCTACAATGACCTGTCGGCCGTTGACCGCGTGCGCCTCGAAGACTACGCCCGCGGCGTCAACTTATACATCGCGCAGGCTGAGCAATCGAATTCACTGCCGGTCGAATTCCGGCTGCTGATGTACAAACCGCAGCCCTGGCGCGGTGTCGATTCCATCAGCGTGGGTCTCTCGATGGTGCAGGAACTGGATATGCACGCGGCGACCAAACTCTCGCGCGCCCACATCTCCGCCCAGCTAAACGACCCAAAGCTGGAAGCCGATCTCTACCCCGTCGGTTCGTGGCGCGATCATCCGCCGACCGGTATTCGCGTTGACCTTAGCCAGCCGCAGCCGCTGCCACCGCCGGCAAAGAAGGGCAACGATGAAGACGACGATGAGAACACTGAAACCCGCGCCGCCCCGGCCAATGCGAATC
>CAZPZL010000293.1:0-4013 GCA_964590925.1 uncultured Granulicella sp. | reverse complement strand
CGAGAGGTCGCAGGCCATGATCGGCACTGCGCCGCGAAAGAATCCGAAGGGCGAGGCTAACATGCGGTTGTACTTGATCGGGACCAGTGCGGGGACGCGTCCGCGCATGGATGCGGTGAGAAGGCGCAAAGGGTTCACGCGGCGCGCGTTCGGCTGCCAACCGGCGTGATCGTCACGGCGCATGTGCTTGCGCTGGGCCTGTCCGAGGGCAATACGCTCGCGCTGAGTGTGGGGAGTGATCATTCGTCTCTGTGGCTACGTTACACCAAAAAGGATCAAATCGGCTGCTAATGTACTGCCAGTAATGTTCGCGCACAAAAAACGAGTGAGCGCGGCGAAGTGGCTTGTGGTGCCGTGACGTGTGATGCTGGAGATGTTTCAGTGTAACCTCTATCACGCGTAGATAGAGAAGAGGCTTTTCTTGTGGTTGAACTGCGCGAGCAGCGTAAACACCTACGCTGAAACAGCTCTAGCGCAAGCGAAATGCATGGATTCTTCTTCACTTCGTTCGAGGGTCAGAATGACAAGCGATTAATTCTGGCAGTGGGGTATGATTAGTCCGTGCGATATTACCGAACAAGTCGATCAATCGTTTATATTGCCCCGCTGATGATTATCTGTGCAATCATACAAATTGTCTGTGATCGTCATGGCAAGTTGTACAACGACTTTCTTCACCACAGCGATTCGCATTGGTTAAGCGATTTGCATTGGTTTGGAGCGTGGTATCACTACTCGCCGTATTTTATGTTGGTGGTGGTAATTCAGCTTTTCGTTAGCTATTTCTATACTTACTATGAGCTGCGCCCCGATGCTCTTTATTGCAAGCGCTTCAGGCATGAGCAATCGATTCCATACTCTGAGATTGAAAACATCACAGCGAAGGCTGGATGGGGCGGAAACTACGTGAAGCTTCGTTATTCTGGGGGGAGAGAGTTGAAGGTCGTGCTTGAAACCCCCTTCACCTTCTTTGACGCCATCGTTTCCCATGCTCCACAGGCAGAGAGTCGGCCAGCTTTTTAGATGAAGCACACCCTCAGTCCGCAGCGCTATCTCATTCTGCTCGCCGTGATGTTGACAGCGTCGGTGGGCGACACGCTGCTGGCGTATGGAATGTCGCAGGTCGGGCCGGTGTCGCTGGCGCATCTCGGCTTGTTGTTACATGCGATGCGCAATCCATGGGTCATCACCGGAATTCTTTGTTTGCTGGGATTCTTTGCCAGCTACCTGACCGCGCTCTCCTGGGCCGACCTCACGTTCGTGCTTCCGTCGACTGCTTTTGGCTACATCGTGGTTGCGATTCTTGCGAAGTTCTGGCTGCATGAACCGATTACGCCCTGTCGCTGGGCAGGGATTCTGCTGATCGTCTGCGGCGTGGGCTTCGTCGCCAATGGGCCCTCGCTCACTGAGCACCCGCCCGATCAGCCCGCAACAGGTGGCAGCGAATGATCGTCGCAAACCACATGCATGTTGGGCTGATCGAGACATGGGCTACGATTCTTACCGTTGCCGCAACCGCCGTTGCGGGCGATGTGCTGACCGCCGGAGCGATGCGGAAGATCGGCGACCTCGATGCGATACGCGCAAAGGCAGGGCTGGGCGGGGCGATTCGCGCAGTCGTCTCCAGCCCAATGTTTCTGCTGGGGGTGTTGTCGATGGCAGCCAGCTTCTTCTCACTGCTGTACACGGTGTCGAACGTCGCGGTGTCGCTGGCTGTGCCGGCCAGCGCCTCGCTCACCTTTCTCGGCAATGCCTTCGCGGCGAAGATATTTCTCAAAGAAAATGTGGATCGTCGGCGATGGCTGGCCGCAATCTTCGTCTTCGCGGGCGTGTTTTTGCTGGTGAAGTAAATCAGTTGATTACGGTTGCGGCGTGGGGGCGGGGGGAATCTGCGCGGTCGTAGCGGATTTGAGCCAGCTTAGAAGCTCGCCGGTCTGGCGGAGCAGGTGAATCTCGGCCGTACGCAACTGGTAGTTGGCGTCGAGGACGGCGAGGAACTTTCCGCGTTCATTGATGCGCGCGTTCTGTTCGTCCTTGGGCGTCATCTGCGGGCCGTCGGGGTTGCCGGTCTTGAGCTGCTGTTGCAAGATGTCAAGCTGCTGCTGGGCGAGTTGCTGCTGGAGTTGGGCAACATCGGTTTGGGCTTGCAACTCGGTGATCGAGTGGCGCAGGCTGGACTGGCCGTCGATCGCGTCGATCTGGCTGCTTTGTGCTAGATGAAAGGCGTGAGCGGCGTCGGCGTCGGATTCGCGGGCCTTCGAGGAATGTCCTCGGTCAAAGATGGGAACGATGATCTGTACGCCGAAGGCTCCCTCACTGAATCCTAGAGTGGATGTTTGGCCGGTGTTCGCCTGATATACCTTCTGTAATTGTGCGAAGGAGTTGCTCCATGTGGCATAGAAGTTATATTGAGCGAAGAGATTGATCTGGGGACGGAAGCGGAAGTGCGCGTCTGCGCGAGCGATCTGCTGCTTGGCCTCGGCGCTGGCGAAGGCCGAGGCCACTCCCGCGTTGGCGTAGGGTAACGGGCCGATCTCTGCTGCTGCGTTCGTCGCGCGGTCGAGAAGGCTGAGGGGTTCGGGCAGTTCAGCGTCGATGCGGAGGCCGTCGGCAGGCTGTCCGATCAGATGGGCAAGGCGTTCGCGGTCGAGCGCGGTCTCGTCGGCGGCGTGCAGGGTGGCAAGGCGAAGCTGCGCGGCAGAGAGTTTAGCCTGCGTCAGCTCGATGGGTACGTCCTGACCGGCGTCGATGCGATTCTGCACGATCTCAATCAAAGCTTTCGCAAAGCCCGCCTGTTGGCTGACAACCTGCTCTCGCTGCTGGTCGTGGTCGAGCTCGAGAAAGGCCAGCGCGGTATCTTCGGCAACGCCCTCGCGGATGTCGTCCAGCGCAAACTGGGCGGCGTTGATTCCGGCTTTGGCCGAACGAATGTAGGAGATCTGAGAGGCGTTGTACACCAGCGAACCAGCGGTGACGGTAAACAGCGTGGGCGGATTAGAGCTGTAGCCGTAAGACTGGCCAAGGTTCATACCAGCGCTGACCGACGGAACGTAAGCGTCGTGCGCCTCAGAGAGTTGCGCGCGCACCTTGTCCACATCGGACTGTGCGCCTTGTACGCGCGGGTTGCTGCCGAGGGCAAGATCAACCGCTTTGGCCAGCGAGATCTGCGCTTGAGCCGGGGCGAATGAGGCACTCAGCAACAGCGCTGCGAGCAGATGTGCGAGGCGTTTCGCGGTCGAGTGAATTTTGACAGAGGAATTCATGCGTGTGCGGCGGCTCTCTCCAATGCAGTGCAGGTCCATGTTATATTCTTCGCGCATTGCGTGTGCATCATAATAATCCCTGCGCCGATCTGGCATTGCGTGTGTAAGCGGCGGCTAGCGACGAGGCGGCCGCGATCTCGCGATTGGCGTCGGGCAAATCTTTTCGTGCCACAAGCAGGCGGGCGAGTTGCAGGTGAACCTTGAAAGCGGGGGCGTCGTCGGACTTGGTACGAGAGGCGAGGTAGTCGTGCAGGCAACGCTCGGCGAGGTCGGGGAAGCGGTTGGCTTTGGTTAGAACGGTTGCAGCATCAACCAACGCGGAACCATGAGTGCGGTCTGCGGCGAGCGCGGATTTGACGGCGGCCACAGCGTCGTCGGGCCGTGACTGCCTCTGATAGAACGCGGCCAGATCGACCCATGCATCGGGGGTACGATCGGCGGCTATGGCCAGCTTGAACTCGGATTCAGCGACGACGAGATTGTTGTCAGCGACATTGATGCGCGCCAGCAACAGATGGGCCGCTCCGGGAAATCGGGGCATGATTCTGGTGACCAGCGCGCGCGCGTGATCGCTTCCGCCGCCGACAATAAATGGCGCTTCCACGTAGTATTCGCCCAAATCGTTGATGGCGGCGACGCTCGACGGGTTCAGCTCGACGGCACGGCTAAAGCAGGCCTCGACCTTGCGTGCCAAGGAGAATCCAGCTAGTGGGCCGGCGTGGCGCGCCTTCATGCCGTAGGCACGTCCTA
>CAZPZL010000292.1:0-4047 GCA_964590925.1 uncultured Granulicella sp. | reverse complement strand
TCGACTTCGGCTTCTCCAAGACCAAGGAAGAGGCCTTCGCCAAGTGGACCCACGAGCGCGTGCTATATGACGCCGTGCGCGCCGTCCGCCTCTACCGCCCGCTGGTCATCGCCAGCGTCTTCATCGGAGCGCCCTCCGACGGCCATGGCCACCACCAGGTCTCCGGCCAAATCGCGCAGGAGGTCTTCAACGCCGCCGGCGACCCCACGGTCTTCCCCGACCAGATCGCCGCCGGCCTACAGCCGTGGCAACCACTGAAGGTCTACGCCCGCGTCCCCTTCGCCCGCATCGACGATCATGGAATGTTCGACTACGCCACCAACCAGTACGTCCCCGCTCGCTTCACCAATTATGTGACCGGCAAAGTCACCACCACCATCCCCAAGCCCAACGTCGTCGTGCCCGAGGGCTCGCCAGCCAACTACACCGCCGCCGACGGCACTCAGACGCCAATCCCCGGCATGGACGGCCTCAGCTACATCCAGTTCGCGCGCAAGGGACTCGCGCTGGAGAAGTCCCAGATCGGCCCCAACGTCCGTCTCGCCCCCGCTGGCCGCGCCGACGTAAGCTACCACCGCTACGGCTCACACCTCACGCCCGCCCAACCCGACGGCGACGACTCCGGCATTGAGTCCAGCATCTTCGAAGGCATCGACACCAGCCTCGCAGGAATCGCCGACCTAGCCCCCGCCGCTCCCGCCAAACTCCGCGCCGTACTCGAGCTCATCGACATGAAGCTCGCTGAAACGCAGAAGCTCTTCGACCCCGCAAAACCCGAAGCCATCGCTGAACCGCTGCGTATCGCCCTCCAGACGCTCGACACCGTCATCTCTGGCGCGGAAACCTCCGCCCTCCCCGCCGACCAGAAGTACAATCTCCTCCACGAACTCCGCATCAAGCGCGTCCAACTCAACAACGCCCTGATCATTGCCCTTGGCATTACCCTTGACGCGACTTCACCAAAGCCCGACATCGCAAACGGTACCGCCGACGACATCCACGCTACGCTCGCTATCAGTTCGCACGAGCCTGTCGATGACGCCCACCTTGTTCTTCTCAATGCCGAGCGGCGAATCCCATCCGACGACGAATACCCGCCACCCGATCCTGCCGCAACATTGACTGCGAGCAAACCGCTGGAACGATCCTTCCGCACTGGCATCACAGGCACCGGATTCATCACACGCCCGTACTTCATCCGTACCGACTCTGAGAGTCCCAACTATATTCTTCGCAGCGAAGCCCTAAGAAACGCACCCATTGCCCCACCCGCACTCATCGTTTGGGGTAAGCTCATGTACCACGACGCGCCGCTCATCATAGAGCGAGTCGTCTCCTCTAACGGGCAGCCAGTTAGTTATGTGCCATCCATGAGCGTTACAGTCACCCCTCAACTAAGTGTCCTGCCAAACAATACTGATGCAGTAATGGTGTTTGTAAATGCATCTCCAACTGGGCAGCCCATCCGCAGCGAGATACTTAAAACTCGGGACGGATGGACATCAGTTCCCGTCACAGCACCTTCGACCGCCTCCGGCCCGATAACCTTCCGCGTACAAGCCCCAACAGACGCTCGCCACCCGACCACAGCCAGCGCCATCGTAAGAATCCCAGACGGCCCCATCTTCTCCGAAGGCTACCGCCCCGTAGGCTATCCCGGCCTGCCCTATACCAACTACTACACGCCCGCGACCACGCGCATAGTCCCGGTCGATGTCATGACCGCGCCGGACCTCAACATCGCCTACCTGCCCGGCACGGGCGACAACGTGCCAGCTTCGCTCGAAGACCTAGGCGTATACGCGCACATCATTACTACTGCTGACCTCACAGCGGAGAAGCTCAAGCCCTACGACGCAGTCGTCCTCGGCGTGCGCGTCTATGAGGCTCATCCGGAGCTTGCTGCCGCCAACGCCGCCCTCAACGCTTACGCTGCGGCGGGTGGCGTAGTGATTGCCCAATACAACACGGGCCGCCTGCCCACTGCCACCGGCCCCTACCCGCTCGACCTCGGTCCCAGCGAGAAGGTCGTAGAGGAGACTGCGCCGGTGCGCATCCTCACCCCTACCGACCCGCTGCTCAACTGGCCCAACCGCATCACCTCCGCTGATTTCGACCACTGGGTCGAAGAGCGTGGGCACGGCTTCATGTCGACATGGGACACCCACTACACGCCGCTACTCGAAACCCACGATGCAGGCCAGCAACCGCAGCTCGGCGGCCTGCTCTACGCCCGCACCGGACGCGGCGCGTGGATCTACCTCGGTCTCGCGCTCTATCGCCAGCTCCCCGAGGGTGTCCCCGGCTCCTACCGTCTCTTCGCCAACCTGCTCAGCGCAGCCAAAAATCCCGCGCTGCAATCCGTCGCAAAGCCTGCACCGTAGAGAATTTTCATGGTTACCATAATGTATCAGGCTGCAAATAGAAAGCAGATTCCCTTCGGGAATGACAAGCAAAAACGCGCTGCGAAATGACGGGGAAGAGGTTTATAGCAAATCGGAAGTGGATCTAATCGCGTATTCGCTTCTTGATCTCCACATTCAGTCGCTTAATCTTTTGGTTCAGCGTGCTGAGGGGGATCTTGAAGTACTCGGATGCCTCGGTCTGGTTCCAGTGGCAACGCTCCAGCCGGTCAGCGATAATGCGCCGCTCGATCTCCTCCATCACGTCGAAGAGGCTGGCGTCGGGCTTATGGTCCATCAGGCTCGCCGAGTAGGTGCTGCCGGTCAGGGACGCGGGCAGCAGGTCTGGTGGAATTGTCCGCGTCGTCGCCAACACTACGCCGCGTTCCATAGCATTCTCCAGCTCGCGCACGTTTCCCGGCCACTCGTAGTCCATCAGGATGCGCATCGCCTCAGCGTCCAACGTCGGCACCGGAACGTCGTTCTCATCCGCGTAGAGCTTTAGGAAGTGCGCGGCCAGCAGTGGAATATCCTGCCTGCGCAGGCGCAGCGGCGGCAGCTCCAGACAGATCACGTTCAGCCGATAGTAGAGGTCTTCGCGGAATCGTCCCGCGCGCACCGCCTCCTGCAAGTTCACGTTGGTGGCAGCAATAATCCGCACGTCCACCTGAATCTCCTCGGTGCCGCCAAGGTGCATGAAACGGCGATCCTGCAAAACGCGCAGAATCTTGGCCTGCATATCCATACCCATGGTGCCGATTTCATCAAGGAAGAGTGTGCCTCCGTTTGCCACCTCGAACAGTCCCTTCTTTGCCGCAACCGCCGAAGTAAACGCCCCGCGAACGTGCCCGAAGAGAGTCGATTCGAGCAGTTCCGACGGCACCGAACCGGTGTTGACCGGAACAAATGGCTTGTCCCGTCGCGGCGAGTTGGCGTGCAAAGCTTTGGCGATCAGCTCCTTGCCCGTGCCGCTCTCGCCCTGCACCAGCACGGTCGAACGGCTGGGCGCAACCTGTGCAACCAGATCGAAGAGCCGTAGCATCGGCTCACTCTTGCCAACAATATTCTCGAAGTTATACCGCTGCTTCAGCGCTCGCTTAAGCTGAACCAGCTCCTCTTCGGCGCGATGCCGGCCAATTGCCGCGCGAATGTCGGCCAGCAGCTTTTCGTTGTCCCACGGCTTCTGGACGAAGTTCTCCGCGCCAGCACGAATCGCGTCGACCACATTCGAGACCTTGCCGTAGGCCGTAATCATAATGACCGGCAGTCGCGGCTGCATCTCCAGAATCTTCGGCAACAGGTCGATGCCACTCTCTCCGGGTAGTGCAAGATCAAGCAGCAACAGGTCGAACTCGCCCGCCGCCAGCTGCTCGATCCCCGTTGGCCCATCGACGGCCAGCGTCACCTCGAAGCCCTCCATGCCCAGCAGGTCGGTGAGCGACTCGCGAATCGCCGCCTCGTCGTCGATGATTAGAATCCGCGCCGGCCCCACGACACGCGCATCCGCACCCACCAGACGCGGCTCGACCGCCGCCCGCTCGACCTCCGCCCGCTCCTCCGCCACAACATCGCCCGCAACATTCATCTCAGACATCGCCCTATCTTCAACCTTCGCCAACCGCTGTTTGCATCTGCAACCACTCTA
>CAZPZL010000291.1:0-4053 GCA_964590925.1 uncultured Granulicella sp. | reverse complement strand
GATACTTGCTAACGGGCCGAAACCCATCCCCCGCCTGAAAACAGGCGGCGTGTCACGGACGTCGATGCGACGTTTCCACGATACGTCATTGATGGAGGCAGCGTCTATTTGGACGCAGGAAGCTCGGATCAGTCTGAAATCTGGATTGCGTTGGTACTATATAGGGGTGGATTTTATAGGGGTGGACTTTTTTTGGATGAGGCGCGTGCAGTGGGCTGGCTTTCTTCACGGAAAGTGCCGATTCATAGATTTCAGGGTGGTTTGAAATTGGCTGAGTCTGGTAATACGAGAAAATCGGTTTCCTCCGCTTTGCAACGGAATGACAATTCATTTTGCTCTACAGCAATAGCGAAAAACTCTATGGGAGACGATGGACGATCAACAGGCAGAGGATCTGGCCCGCCAGAGTGAAGACGCAAGCTGTAGGCTGACTACAGACGAGCGGGTACAGGCGAGCGGGGAGGCGCGGTTCTGGCGCTGGACCGCAGTGGGACTGTGGGCGCTGGCGTTGGGCAAGGGGTTACGAGAGCCGAATACGTGGGCGTATACGCAGGCGCAGCTGGACTATCGATTCGGTTTCATTCGCCGGGGACTTTTGGGCGAGCTGTTGGGACATCCGCTGGGATTGAATCACTATATGCACTTTGCCGTGCTATCGACGGCTTTGCTGCTGTTTTTGTTCGGGCTGCTGGCGTTGCTGGCGCATCGGTCTGGTGTGGCGAGGTGGACACCTCCGGGCGAGCTGCTGGCGGTGTACGCGTCAAGCTACAGCGTGAGCTATCTGGCACACATGAACGGCTACCTGGACGTTCCTTTGGCTCTGCTGTGTGTGGGGCCACTGCTTGTGCGTTCGACCGGCTGGCGGCTGGCGGCGGCGGTAGGCTCGACCATGGTGGGAATTTTAATTCACGAGCAATTCTTCTTTGCGTTTCTCCCTTTGCTGATTGTCAGCGTGTTGCTTGCAGCGGCAACGGCGAAGACGAGCGCCGAGCGGCGGCTGGCTTGGGGCGGAGGAATTCTGCTGGTGGTTGTCGGAGTGAGCTTGACGCTGTACTGCGTGCGGCATGGTTCGGTCTCAGAGGTGCAGAGCGAACAGATCAGGCAGTCCGTCCAACAGGAGACCGACCATCCAGTGAATGTCTTGATGCTGACAGAGTCGTCCATTAGCCCGCGCAAGAATATGGAGATCATGCGGTCGGTGTGGCACCGGTCTACCTTCATTCCGGCGCAGGTCGAGAGCCTGCTTATGTTTGCACCGACGGCGGCTGTTCTATCGTGGGCTACGCTGGTGCTGCTGCGGCGGTGGAGGCCGAGACGGTATCGCTGGATCTATGCGGGCGTGCTGTTTGCAACACTTGCTCCGCTAAGCCTGCACCTGATGGGATGGGATAAGAGCCGCTGGAACGAACTGCTCAGCCTGAACGCCTTTCTGCTGCTTTTGGTGGTGTCGCAACAGATGGGCGATAAGCCGGTGCAGCTACCGGTGCGGCTGCGCAGGGCTTGTCTGGTGGTGATGTTGTTGAATATGGCAACAGGCGGATCAATGTTGGACAACCGACATATTCGCCCATTCCCGTTGGTACGCAATCCGGACGGAGCAATTGTGGAGAGCGCGCAGTAATCAATTGTCGCGATGTTGATGTGAGACTGTCGACCAGAGTCTGGGGCGACGCTGGGGCGGATCGAGCTCGTGATTGAATGTCATTGGGTGCGGGGCAATACGACGCTCCGGGCCAAGTACTGCGATGGCAAAGTAGGGAGCAATCCATGTGGCACAAGCGGCGGAGAAGAGGATGGCCTCTGCGCCCAAGGTGAGGAAAAAAATCAGGCCGGAGATCATGCCTTCTGGGGCGATGTGGCTGAGCGACAAAATCACCAGAAGGCCCCAGGGCGTGGCGCGAAGATCGCCGAACAGCGCATCGAAGACGACGAAGAACAAAAACCAGATCAGAGGGGCAACGATCAGAACGCCTGGCCACTTTGCCCAATGATAGGCCTCCCCGATGGCGCTGTAGGAGATGCCGGTTGTGGTATCTTCCTGTGGCATGTTGGGCACGAACTCATGGGTATAGGTGTTGCCAAATCGAAGGTCTGGCTTGTGAGGCCAGATGACATGCGGAATTACTTGCAGAAAGGACGCCTTGACGGGCCACAGGCCGAAGACCTTTCCCTGATCGGTGGCATTGATCAGACCATCGTCGACCGAGATAAATTGCAGACGGTCCCAAAATCCCTGAGGTTTGTTGTAGTACAAGGCAGCTTCCGGAGCAAGTCCCTCGAAATACTTTTTTCGGGTGCTCACGGGGTGTTCGAGCAGGTTGAGCGAGATGGCGATTTTACGATCCAAGGGTTTGTCTGCCTCAATAAAGCCTCGTCCGTACTGCGAGTAGGGAACCAGATAATGGAAGAGGATGAAGGTTCCAAGCAGGCAAGTGGCGATCTGTAGCATAGAGAGCCGATAGCGCATCGTGCAGACGGGGAGAAGCCAGCAGACTAGCGGATTGAGCATCCCCTGTTTGGAGAAGGAGAGGACTCCACTGAAAAAACAATAGAGGATGGCAAATACAACGGGGAAATTGACGCTGCGGGTTCCATTGCTGTGCTGGATCTCGTAGAGAACGCCGATTAGAATGCCCAGCGGAACAAACAGATCCAGCATGGCGAAGCCTTTTTGTAGTCTGATTGCTTCAGGCCCCAGCGAAGTAAGAAAAAGCGGAACTGCGAACCCGAGGACGATACACCCGATGGAAGAGCGATACATCTGGGATTTGATGAGGACGTTCTCCATCATGCCGGTCTTGCGTGACAGCTTGCGGCTCAAGTAAACGGCGGCGAACATGACGGTAATGCCACCGACGTAAGCCTCTATGGTTCTGTGCGGATCGAGCAGGTTGGACTCGGCGGGCTCGCCCAGGTAAGCCTTGTAGCAAAGGCCAACGATGACGACCAACGTGGAGTAGAGAAAGACATAAATGCCTGATACGCGGGAGAGGCCGCCGCCAATGTTGAAGGCGATGGCTGAGATCATAATGAATACGGTGCATCCTGCGCTGAAGTAGGGGGCGGTGCCTTCGCATTGCTGAATTACGAACAGTATTGCGGCGAAGATCGCAACGCGGTTGAGCGGGATGCGTACTGGGAAGGGAATGCGCACGTCTGGCCTCAGTCTAGCAGGCGATGACTGGTGTATGGCGACGCAGATCGCTGGAAGATGGCGAGTAGGGAGGGGGCAAGATGGGTTCCCTAATGCAAAAGTAGGCAAAATGCTTTGATTTCGCGCGCACAATCGCATATTGTATGGAGCGACTGGGTTCCGGCGAAGAGCAAGACGCGAAAGGGCGCAAGTGGCGGCATTTGGCGAAGAGTTGCGACGGGCGCGCGAAGAGCGCGGATTGGCTATCGAGGCCATCAGCGAGGCGACTAAAGTGCCGGTCCGGCATATCCGCGCGCTGGAGGCGGGCGAGTACGGGGAGTTGCCGGGAGGGGTTTTCCGCCGAGGGTTCGTGCGCAGTTACCTGAAGGTGTTGGGTTTGGAGGAAGACGTCTGGATGCAGAGCTTCGAGCAGAGCTGTCGCGAGAGCGGGCTGAAGGAGGCGACCCCGGAGGAGTGGGCAAAGTTTGCGGAAAACGTGAGGAAAAATCGGGTTGTGCAACGCCGGCGAAGAGGAATCAAGCGAGTCGGGGTTGGGATTATACTGGTTGCATTGGCATTGGGAGGGTGGTTTGTCTGGCTGCGGGCGACCCACCGAGGGATACCTCGTTTGGCACCAATTTTGCGGGTTTTAAAGTCTTCTGTTGACAATGCCCCCCAGAGGTAATTTACTGTTTCCTCGATTGAAATTGTCTGTAAGCGCGCGCTGAGAATTATTTTGATGTCGCTCGTTGCATTTCCGGCATGACCGCTCTTCGGTATTTGTGTGTGCCGACGGCCGGCGAGCTGAAGGTTAACGTAGATAAAAAAGGCCGGCAAAGCCCGTTGGATGTAAGGTAAGTAGGTTTTTCAGGAGATGATGATGACGCTGTCTAGACGCTGGGTTCGCGGTGCTGTGT
Source organism: uncultured Granulicella sp. (assembly GCA_964590925.1). GTDB lineage: Bacteria > Acidobacteriota > Terriglobia > Terriglobales > Acidobacteriaceae > Edaphobacter. The sequence goes on along the minus strand of CAZPZL010000291.1, from coordinate 3 downwards.
GGG
>CAZPZL010000290.1:0-4098 GCA_964590925.1 uncultured Granulicella sp. | reverse complement strand
ATCTGCTTTATTGTCGTTCGACTACGGCATACATCATTACGGGAACCGCTCTAATATGTAGCTCCTATCGGTTGGGTTATGTCAGCTTCAGTCCTGAGATCTTCAGCGAATAGACGAAGTCGCAGGGCTTCTCCGGCGGAAACTTCACCTTTAACCCATCGGAGTCTTGCGTGAATTTTAGCGGCTCGCCGTGGCCGAGCAACTCGACTCGCTCGACTCTTCCGTGTCCTGAGGCGCCTGCGGGCAGCGATGTGATCGTCACCGGATCCTCGCCCGGCCAGTTCATCACCGTGGCGTAGAGCATATTGCCGTGGGTGGTGAAGCGAATGTCTTTGGGCGTGTATCCATTGCGCGAGATGCCGCCTCCGCCCACACCATCGCCGCCCATATTCTGCCCGTTGAGTCGCCCGGCAAAGTTGCCCTTGGCGCGGATCGCGACCATCGCCGCCGCAGCCGCATCGGCCACTGGCCCCTCGCCGTACTTGGTCCAGGGGCGCGTGTAATAGATCGCTTCGCCGTTGACCGACAGCCACTTGCCGATCGCCAGCAGCACCTCCTGTTGCTCCTGCGGGATGGTCCCATCGGCTCGCGGGCTGATGTTGAGCAGAAGATTGCCGTTCTTGCTCGTGTTCTCGACGATCTTCCAGACGAACTGGTCTGGCTTGTAGGGCTTTTGCTCGGTAACGTAGCCGAACTTGTCTGTTATGGGATCGTCTGGCTGCCAGATCCAGTCGACCAGCTCCATCGGTGCGCGGCCCTCGCGCTCGTAGTCCATGACCTGCCCGGTGACCCAGGCGGCTGCCTTGGCACTGACGCCGACCTGCTTGCCCCACTGTCGCGCGCGGTTGAAGTAGTAGGCCGAGACCTGCATCTTCAGCGGGTCCCAGCTATGATCCGTGCTCATGTCAAACCACAGCATGTCCGGCTGATACTTGTCGATGGTCTCGATACGTTTGGCCACCCAGTCGTGCATGAACTTGGTGCGCGCGCCGTTGCTCTTGTCGGCGACGTTGTAGAAGTTGGCCCACTTCGGATCGTACTGATCGCTGCCCGCAAGCGCGGGAATAAAGACGAAGTGGAAGGCCGAGTGGTCGGAGATACCCGTCTTCAGTCCCACCTTGCGCACGGCCTTGATGAGGTCGCCGTCCAGATCGCGGTGTGGGCCATAGTTGACGGAGTTGTATGGATTGATGGCGCTGTCCCAGTTGGAGAAGCCATCGTGATGCTCTCCTGGCGCGAGAACGTACTTCGCCCCGGCGTTCTTGAAGAGCTGCGCCCAAGCATCCGGCTCCCATTTGGCCGCTGTGTACATCGGCAGAAAATCTTTATAGCCGAACTTTGTGGGTGGGCCGTAGTGCTCAGTGTGCCACTGCATTACGCCTGCGTTGCCGCCGTACATATAGCGGACGTACCACTCGCTGGCGTGCGCTGGCACGGAGTAGATTCCCCAGTGCATCATGAGACCGAACTTGGCATCGCGGAACCACTCGGGATCCGTGTAGTTCTGCTGGATCGAATCCCAGGTCGGCTGGAAGGGCCCAGCTGGCAGCGCAGGCAGACCAGCCAATGCCGCTGCAACCAGCTCCGGCGAGTCCTTGCCCGACCACAGATCTCCCGGCGCATTCGAGCCCGCCTTGCCGGTGACGCCCTCCTGCTTGGCGACGGTTGGATCTTCTACCTGCGTCCCTTGAGCGAATAGAGCGGCGGCGTGTGATCGTGTAAGCCCCGCGGCAACCGCTGCCGCCGTCGTCATCTTTGCGAAGTGCCTGCGAGTGAATCTACTGTCCATTGTTGCGCTCCTAATCGAGATTAGAGTAATTCAAACAGATGCAATCTACTACATTGTTGCGCTATGGATTGCTGTCGAGTTCGAGGCGGAGATAGTCCCATACAACGCCGCTTTGCAGATCGCCTCCGGGAACGGTGAAGGTCATTGCGTTCTCGCCGGGCTTGAGCAGTGCGGCGTCGAACTTCAGTGTGCGCTGCTGGTTGAGACCCTTGTCGGCGTTGTAGCGAATGCTGTTGGTGGTCATCAGTCGGGCGTTGTCTGGGGTGGTGCCATCGCCGATGGCACCGATGCTCTGGCCGTTGAGGCCGACAGCCAGGCCGTCGCGGAGACCATTGACTCCGGCCAGCGCAACGCGCAAATAGGCCGATCCATGCACCGCCTTAGCGACGTTAAATTTGACCGTCCAGACCGTGGTGCGTCCGTTGCCGTAGATAGCCCACGGTCCGTGCTGATTAGTCTGCGGGTACTGCTGAAGCGATTCGGCCTTGACCCAGCCGAAGGGCTGATTGGCAGGATCTTTTGCCGCCGGATTGACGAAGGAGAGGTCAGTGGCGTGAGGAACCTCCTCGAAGAACCAGTCCTTGCGGTAGTCGCTCTTGCCGACGGTGTAGGTGATGTCGTTGGGGAAGAGAAGTGCATAGCGCAGATTCCATCCCCACAGCCAGTTGTTGGCACCGTCGCCCTTGAAGAACTTGTCGCCGGTACGGTCGGGGTAGCCAATCTCCCAGAGCTGCTTGCCATAGCGCACAGGCTTCCACACCAGCTTGCCTAGGTCGACCGTCTTGCCGGGAACAACCGTAATGTCGGTCTGTGCAAAGTCACCAAGTACGCCCGTCGCGAAGGCGTGCAGCGTATAGCTCCCGGGACGCACCTTGGTGAGGGTGAACTTGCCGTCTTCTGTTCCGTCGCTCCAGAACTGGTAGCCGTTGGCGTTGTGAATCCAGAGCAGCCTGTCCGTGTCGGGCACTGTGAGTCCGACGGTGAGAGAAGAGAACTTCTTCGACGTGCCCTTGGGAGCCATTGGATCGTCGAGAACGATCTGACCAGTCACAGTGCCGCGCTCGCCAGCGTGCGGATAGTCCACGCCGTTGACCCATTCGAAGGGCCATCTGGCATTCTGCTGCTTCGCCTGATTCAGTGCGTCCTGCCACAGCGCATTCGCGTTATCGTGCCAGCTAGCGGGAACGGTGGGGTTGCCAGCGGTAGCAGCGAGCGTATCCAGTTCAGCCTGACTGGTGGGCTTGGGGCGGTCGAGCGAGTTGACATAGACGAAGATGGGGCCGACGACTCTGGTCCAGCTCTCGCCAGCAGCTACGTTGACGCGTGCGCCGGTGTCGTAGTGGCCGCCGACCCAGTAGTCGAGGATGATGGGTTCAGGGTTGTCGTTGTCGCCGAAGTGGTCGTCAAGCTCGATCTTGCTTGGGCCACCGCTGAGATATTCGATGGTCGGATTGATGAACCAGATGCCGATGTGGTTCTTGGTGCTCGACCAGCCATACGCGGGCGACTTGTACTGCACGCCGGAGTAACTATACTTGTGCTCGACAGAGTTCTTGTAGACGCCCTTGCTCATGATGCGTTGCTCTTTGGCGTGGACGACGACGCCGGTGCCCCAGTCGGTCGGCGCGGCCTCCAGCATGTTGCGATCCTTGTCCACCGTAATCCAATCGAAGCTCTGGCTCAGACGCGTGATATAGCGGCTCTCGGCGCCGACTCCGCTAGCGCGATAGGAAGGTGGATGGGTGAAGATGGCGTAGACATAGATACCGCTGTCTCCTCGACCGAGCGCGTAACGTATTTCCATATCGCAGTAGGTTCCACCGCCTGGTGCGCCTCGACCAAGCATAGTCTGGCCGCCGGAGATGCCTTTGATGGAGACTTCGGCGCGCTCTCCGCCATTGATGGCCGGGTCGATGGTAATGGTGTTGGTCAGTTGAGGCGCGTCCTGCGGAGTCTGCTCCCAGTAGCCGCCATTGCCGCCCATCGTCTCGACGCCGCGATAGAGCAGCGAGGCCATCGACCCGCTATCCTTGCGGATGGTCGCCTTGACGATCCCGTTATCGAGCGTCCATGTGCGTCCGTTGTCGGTAACCGTTACGGCAGCGCTATGATTCTGACTACCGACAGCCGACGGAAGCTGAGCCGTAAGCCTTGCCGACATTATTGTAACCAGCGTCAAGAATCCAATAGCAAGGAGTGAAGATGTACGCAAATATTTCGAGATGCGGATAAATCGCAGGATCATTTCAAGCCTCAGAAAAGTTGAACCGTGTTTCATAGACGACCGCAGCGCGTGATAAGTTGCCGAG
>CAZPZL010000289.1:0-4100 GCA_964590925.1 uncultured Granulicella sp. | reverse complement strand
AGGTTGTCTGTAGTTGTTCGAGCGTTGCCTTGGCTTCCTCCAGATTCTCCTGCGCCTTTTCAGCGTCGATGCGCGACAAAATTTCCACCTTTTGCATCTCCAGACGGGCCTTGGCCAAATCATCCTCGGCTGCTTTCATCTCGGTCTGGTCTTTCGCGCGCGCGGCCTCTTCGGCCTGCTCGGCTGCCGTCACCTTACCCACCAGATCGTCGTTGGTCGCCTGCTTTTCAATAAAGTCACGCATCTGCTCCTGACGGTCGAACTCCACCAGCAGATCTCCGCGTTTGACCCATGTTCCTGCTGTAGTCAGTTTGATAATGGTCAGCGTTCCTGACCGCTCCCCGGCCAGCATTGGAGCCTGAATCGAGCGCTTCTCCACCGCCTCAGTCATTCCCTTCAATCGCAGCTTCGAGATACCGTCGTCCAACGCTGTGACGAGCAACTGACCGTGTCGCATCTGCGCGCGACGACGATGTACCAGCATCACGGTCAAACAGACCGCGATCCCGATGCAAACGAGAACTCCGACAAGCCTTACTCTGCGCCGATAAGTTTTCCAACGACCGACGAAACGCCTGCGCTTAGTCTCTGAATCCTTGCCGAACTCAGGCCCGAATTCTTCCTCCATACCGGACACCGCTCGATCCTTCCCCAATCCTTCGTTCGCCTGAGATACAGTTTAGACGCAACAGACCATTGAACGTCCCGCCCTATCAAAAGGAGGATTTGTGCAGAAATTTCTATGACATTATCTCTCCCGGACACAAGCTCGGTTTGCACTAGCAATAGTTACGTCCCATTGCGCAAAAAGTTCCGCCGTTACTCAAAAAGGGACGCCCGCGCGCCTGTGGGACAATGTGAGCGGCTTAGTATGATGAAAAGATGCATGCTGAATGGTCTGTTGAATGTGGCGCCGAGGATCCTGTCCTTGTCGTGCCGTGGAAGAACGCTGATGGCACGACTGGATTCGTCGATCTGCGCGCCAATCCGTACGACTTTGACGCCATTCCCGAGGCTGAGCAACATCCTCCGCTGATGCAGGCGTTGCGTGCACTCAATGCCGCTCGCTCGCCGGTCTTCACCGCCAAGTGTGACGCCTGGGCGATGTACGTCGACGAGATCGCGCAGCTACAGATGAATCTTGACGCGCCCTCTGTTCTCGACTTCGAGACGCCGCACGCAGGATTCGCCAGCTACATCGACCTCATATGGCGTGATCGATCGCTCTTCGGCTCGTTTCACCTACAGGAGCAGTTGCTGCACCGGCTGGCGCGTTTAGCCGAGCCGCTCGACCGGTCCGACGCCATGCTGGACTGCGTACTGCGTCCCGCGCTGGTCGACCTGAGCGGCCCGCAAGAGGGATTCGCCGTGAGCCTCTACGTCAAGGCGCTGGGCTCCACGCCGCAGACTGCGTGGAAGGAATGGGCTGCAACGCTCGCCGAAGTCGTCGCCCTCATCCGCAGCAAGGACTTTCTGCGCTAAGTTGAATCGCACGCTTCCGCAGGTTTCTGCATAAAGCCTTTGCGCAAAATAAATGGCAGGTGGTTGCCGCGATGTGTATTCTGGGAGCGAGTAAAGGAGCTTTCTTGATGCGCCTTGAACGGTTGCTGGGGTGTTGTGGAGGCTCGGCGGCCTCTAGGATGTCTGTGCTTGGGTTGACGATTTTACTTGCCAGTGCGGGCGGATCGATTGCTGCCGCGGCGCAGACGGAGGCTCCGGCTACTACGGCGAGTGGTGTTGTTTCGTGTCTCAGTTCTTCTCTTCGACAGCCTGCGCCGACCGGGCCGGTGCGGGTGAGTAGCGGGGTTGTAGCAGGAATGATGCTGTCGAAGGTCACTCCCGTCTACCCGATGAAGGCGCGGATATTGGGAGTGCAGGGATCTGTGATTATGCACGCGATCATCTCGAAGACGGGGACAATTGAAGACCTCAAGGTGATTAGCGGGCCGGAGCTACTACAGCAAGCTGCAGTGGACGCAGTGCAGCGTTGGACCTACAGGCCGTACATACTGGATTGCAAGCCGGTTGAGGTGGAAACGAGTATCACGGTGAACTTCGTGTTTGGCGGGGCGAAACCTGAACCACCACCTCCGCCGCCGTTAGAGGCATTGCTCCAATCGTCGGTGATTGACATGCAGCACGATAGCCCGACGCCAGTCGTGCCGTCTCATGCTCCAGCGGAATCGAGTGATGCGGGTACTGGGGCAAAGGAGGTCGGAGGCATGGTGTCTCAACCTGTACTGGTCAAGCGAGTGGTGCCGCAGTTCTCGCCTGAGGCGAAGCAGAGAAAGCTTCAGGGCGTAGTGTTTGTCAGTATTATTGTTGATGAGCATGGCAGGCCGCAGAATGTGCATGTAACGCGTGGCGTGGGACATGGGTTGGACGAGAATGCGGTTGAGGCGGTGAAGCAGTACCGCTTTAAACCAGCGATGAAGGATGGCAAACCGGTTGCTGTATTCCTGAACGTCGAGGTGAACTTCGAGGTCTTCTAGGCGTAGAAGTTCATGCGAGAAATATCTGCTATCGCAGGGCGCGGGCGAGGCTGCCGCCTGCAGCGGCGAGGCGGGCTTCGGCGGCGGCGCGCGCGAGCGATAGCTTCTGCATGGCGATGGCGACTTTGACTGAGCCAGCCTCATGCAGCAGGCGCTCGGCGGTGGGGCGGTCGCAGCCGGTGGCGGCGACGATGATGCGATGCGCGCGGTCAATGAGCTTGGCGTTTGTGGGCTTCACGTTGACCATCAGGTTGCCGTAGACCGCACCAGTACGGATCATTACGCCGGTAGAGAGCATGTTGAGGACGAGCTTGGTAGCGGTGCCCGCCTTCATGCGCGTCGAGCCGGCGATGACCTCCGGCCCGGTGACCGGTGTGATGGCGATATTCGAGTGCTGCGCCACAGCCGAGTCTGTTACGCACGACAGGCCAATGGTCAATGCGCCCAAGGAGCGGGCGTGGATCAGCGCTCCCAGGACGTATGGCGTGCGTCCACTGGCCGCAATGCCGACGAGGGTGTCCTGCTCGGTGAAGCCTGTGGCGATCAGGTCATTTGCGCCCTCTTCTGGAGAATCTTCGCTATGCTCGGACGAGAGGCGCAGCGCGCGGTCCCCGCCAGCGATGATGCCTTGCACCAGCGTGGGAGCGACGGAGAACGTCGGCGGGCACTCACTGGAGTCCAGCACGCCGAGCCGCCCGCTGGTCCCCGCGCCGATGTAGAAGAGTCGCCCGCCGCGCATGAATCGCTCGGCTATTGCGTCTACTGCGTGGGCGATGGCAGGCAGTTGCGTGGCGACCGTGGCGGCGACCGTCGCATCCTCCTGCTGAATGACAGAGAGCATCTCCAGCGTCGATAGCTCGTCGATGTGTGTGCTGCGCGGGTTGCGCGTTTCAGTGTTAAGGGCCGCGAGGTCAGACAACATATTAATTGATAGTAAATGCCGGATCGATTTGCCCGTAATTCCGTGATCGGCAAAAGAAGAAACCCCGCGATCTGTGCTGGCGATGTCCAGCATTGATCGCGGGGACTGGTTGTCTTGCGATGGCTTCGCTACGTTTACTTGCCGACCACAATAATTGAGAAGGATCCGGGAACGATGCTACCGCGACCTCTGCCGTATCCACCGGGGCGCGGGCCTTCGGCGGGAGCGGCACCAGTGGCGGGAGGAGCCGGTGCGGCCGCAGGTGCGGCTGCCGGTGGGGCGTATTCGGCGGTGATGAGAATGAGGTGGCCGGTCTTTGCGTCGAGCGTGATTGTTTTGGCGCGCACAGGCGTCTTGACAGTCTGCTCAACGACGAAGCTGGTGGGCGAGTTTTCCTTGATGACGGTTAGCGTGCCGTCGCCCTGCGAACTGAAGGCCTCGCCGGTGGCTGGATTGAAGACGGCTCCGTCGCAGCCCACGCCTATGGGCAGGTCAGTGATGATATGGCCGTCGGTGGCCGACAGAATGACCATATTGTTCTTGTCGCGGCATGCGGCAAAAAGGATGTTATTTTTGGCGTCGAGGGCGAGGCCAGCGCATCCGCCGCCCTTGCTCGACAGGTCATACTTGCCGGTCACCTTCAGGGTGTTGGCGTCGACGACGGCGATGGCGTCTTTGTCTTCGAT